>JAUVZF010000150.1 GCA_030602705.1 Planctomycetota bacterium | reverse complement strand
CCTTAATCAGACTCATGGCGGCATCTCCTGTTATGCTGCGGCTCGGCCGGGGCGTCGGCTGCTGCTGGGCAGCGGCCAGGACCGCCGGGACCGGCGCGGCAGCACGGAAAATAGGCCGGTACGGCTCGGCTTCTGCACTCGACGGCGCCACAGGCGACCGGCCGCGCCGGCGCCGAGACGCGGTTCAGGCTCAGTCAACCCACCGCTGAGTCCTGTCAGGCAGACGGGATTATAGAGGCGGCAGGGTTCGTGACAAGCGATTTCGCAAAGGCGGGCGCGGGGCAGCGCTTTCCGGCGGAGGCAAGAAGGTTCCTGGGAGACTGTTGAAAAACACACGGCCCGTACGGGCCGCCGGCCACGGCACGAGCCGTAGCCGTGCCAGGGTGGCACACGTGTTTTTCAACAGCCTCGCAGGAACCCTCACGCCCGGCCGGCGTCCGCGAACCGCCCGCTACGCCCTCGCCTCAAGGTCGAGGCCGGCCACGCCCCCCCCTTGCACGTAGTGGTAGGCAAGCCCTGCGACCATGGCGGCGTTGTCGGTGCAGTACGGCATGGGCGGGAGGATGAGGTCAAGCCCGGCGGCCGCAGCCTCCTGCTCGAAACGTGCCCTCAGCCGCCGGTTCGCCGCCACGCCGCCCCCCACGATGATCCGGTCAAGGCCGCACACCTCGGCTGCGCGGAGCGTCTTTGTGACCAGGACGTCCACGACGCATTCCTGGAAACTTGCGGCGACATCGGCGATCTCCTGCTCCGTGAGGTCGGTCCGCCGCGTCTTGGCCCCTGCCCCGTAACCGCGAACGTGGTACAGGACGGCCGTCTTGACGCCGCTGAAACTGAAGTCGAACGAATCGGGCCCGAGCCACGGCCGCGAGAAGTGCACGGCTTTCGGCGAGCCGCGCTCCGACGCACTGTCGATGCTCGGACCGCCCGGATATGGCAGTCCGAGGATGCTCGCGACCTTGTCGAACGCTTCACCGGCGGCGTCGTCGGTCGTCGCGCCGAGGAGGGTCTGCGAGCGAGGGCCGTCGCACGTGTAAAGGCTCGTGTGTCCGCCCGAAACGACCAGGCCGACGCAAGGGAACGGCAGCGCTTCACGCTCCAGGCACGCCGCGTAGATGTGACTCTCGACGTGGTTGATGCCGACAAGCGGCAGGTCGTGAAGCCAGGCCAGCGTCTTGGCGGCCGTTACGCCCAGCAGGAGCGATCCGATGAGACCCGGCCGGTGAACGACGGCCACGGCATCGATGCCGGCGCCGGCCTGCTCCAACGCCTCGCCGACCACGGGAACGAGCGCTTCAAGGTGGGCCCGCGAGGCGATCTCCGGAACCACGCCGCCGTACTTGCGGTGAACGTCTGTCTGCGAGGCGACGACGTTGGAAAGGACGCGGCGGCCGTCTGCCACGACCGCCGCACACGTCTCGTCACACGACGTTTCGATGCCCAGGATCTTCATGCCATCGCGCTGCCGAAGCCGTCACGCCGCCTTCTTCAGGTACTTCTCGATAACGTCCATGCTCCGAAGGACGTCGAGTGCCCGCTGTAGTTGCCGGTCCACGACCGGCGTGTCCGGTTCCGCCTCCGGCGCGGCCCCCGGCGTGCCGTCCGGCGGCACCGATTCGTCGCCCTTTTTCTCGCTCTCGGGAGGCTTGGATTCAGACTTCGGCTTCTCGGCCCCGGGTTTATCCTTTTTCGGTTCGTCGGTCTTGGACGGCTCGCCTTCCGGCTCCTTGTTGCCGTTGTCGTGGATGACGTCGGCTTCCTGGCGGGCCCGGATAATGCCGACGTATTCCTCCGGCGTCATCGGCACAACGATGTCCGGCACGACGCCCCACTCGTCGTCTTCCGTCATGTCTTCCCCGCGGTGGATGTTGCGGCCGCTCGGCAGATAATACTTGCTGGTCGTGAGTTTCAGGGCACTTTCCTCACCCCGGAGGGGGATGACGTTCTGGACGCTGCCCTTGCCGAAGGTCCGCTCGCCGATGATGATGGCCCGGTGATGGTCCTGAAGCGCGCCGGAGACGATCTCGCTGGCGCTGGCGCTGAACTGGTTGATGAGCACGACCATGGGGAAGTACGGAAGCGTTCCGGCCTTGGTGGCGGTGGCCTCCCAATAGGGCGTCGTGCGGCCCTTGGTCTTGACGATCACGCCTTCGGACAGGAACAGGTCGGCCATTTCGACGGCGCCCTTGAGGATGCCGCCGGGGTCGAACCGCAGGTCGAGAATGAGCGCCTTCATCTTGTCCTTCTCAAGGGCGTCCAGCGCCTTGCGGACATCGGGCACCGAGTTCTCGACGAAACTCGTGAGGCGGACGTACCCGATCTTCTTCTCGTCGTCCAGCATGTACACCCACTCGTGGTTCTCGTCGCGGCGGGCGCCCTTGACCGTGTGGACCTCGATGATGGCGCGCATGATGGTGATCTCTTCGAGGCCGCCCGTCATGTGGCGGACCTTGATGGTGACCTTGGTTCCCGGCTCGCCGGTGAGGACCTTGACGGCCTCGTCGATGCGGATGCCGTCGGTGCTCTTGCCGTCGATCTCGATGATCATGTCGCCCGCGAGCACTCCGGCCCGGTAAGCGGGCGTGTCTTCGAGCGGGCTGATGACCGTCAAGAGGCCCCTGCGCATGCCGATCTGAATGCCGATGCCGCCGAACTTGCCCCGCGTGGACTTGTTGAACTCGGCCATCTCGTCCTCGGGAATGTAGTTCGAGAACGGGTCGAGCCCCCGGAGCATCCCGTCGACGGCATCTCGGAACAGTTCTTTCGTCTCCACCTCACGCACGTACTGCTTCTGCACGAGCCGGAGGATCTCGACGAAGCGGTCGGCTTCGCTGAACAGTTCCTTGTCTGTCGTGCTCTGCCCGCCGGTCGCCTCAAACGCCCAGACCAGCAACCCCCCGGTCACCAGAACCAGAACCACACCCAACAGTGTCCTGCGCACCATTCGGTATCTCCTCGTCACGAGAGACGAAAGCAACGCGCCACCGCTGTATTGTAGCGGCCGGCCGGCGGTTTGCAAGCCCCGCCGGCCGCGCGGCCGGCGGAGGCGCCGCTCGAAGCGTCACCCGGGGCCAAGGCGCGCAAGCCTTTGAGAAAGCGACCACTTGCGCAGAGAAGTCACGACATGTCATGGTGGGCGAGGCGGGAGTCGAACCCGCATGGGCCGATGGCCCAGGGGATTTTAAGTCCCCAGCGTCTGCCGTTCCGCCACTCGCCCAACGCGCTGTGTTGTGCGGCCTTGCGTCGCGTCAACCGTTCCCGAAACTCCCCGTGCGGACCACGATTCGGCAGCGAAGGCCGCAGGCCGGATCGCCGGCACCCGCTCCGGAGGCCGCAGACTCCTTTGGAGAATCTGCGACCGGCAGCCTGCGAGTTCCCCCGCCAGGCCCCGCCACGGGGGCACCGTGAACGGACGCCGCAACGTCGCATTGTCGCAGGCGTCCGGGAGTTTGGCAAACTCATTTTGTCTCGGCGCCCTGTCCAGGCGTGGCAACGATTTCTGGCCCAGTACGGGTCCGTATGGACAGGGCCGTTGTGCCTGGGGCTGGGCGGGCCTGTCATTTCGACCGAGGTCGCCTTGGCGACCGAGCGGAGAAATCTCGCCGTCCGAAACAGCCAGCGGCGAGACCCCTCGACTCTTTTGCGCTCGCTCGGGGTGACAGAGACCATCGCCGGCCCGCCAGAAAAACT
>JAUVZF010000042.1 GCA_030602705.1 Planctomycetota bacterium | reverse complement strand
CAGGCCGCGGCTGGCGGCGTGGCCGGGCGGCAGGTTCGGCTGCGGCGTCCGGGGCCGGCCGAGGGGGCGCGGCAGGCGCCGTTCGGCCCTTGGGTTCCGTCCGGCGTCGTCCGGCCGGTTTGTCGGCGATGAGGGTCAGGGCGATACGGTGCTTGTCGGTCTCGATGGAGACGATCCGCACGTCCACGATGTCGCCGACGTGCAGGAACTTCATGGGGTTGCGGACGTAGCGGCGTGAGAACTGGCTGACGTGGATGAGCCCCTCCTCCTTCAGGCCGAGATCGACGAACGCTCCGAAGTCCACGACGTTGCGGACGGTTCCCTTGACCCACATGCCGGGCTGAAGGTCTTCGAGCCGCCGCATCTTCCGCCGGAAGATCGGGCCGTGGTGCCGGCGGCGCGGATCGTAGCCCGGCTGCTGGAGCGCCCCGACGATGTCGAGCAGCCTCAGCATGGGAATCCCCAGTTGCTCGGCGAGCGGCTCGATCGAGAGCGTCGGCAGGGTCTGTCGCAACGCCCGTGCCTTCTCGCCGCCCGCCAGGTCAGCCGGACGGTAACCGAGGTG
Source organism: Planctomycetota bacterium (assembly GCA_030602705.1). Taxonomy (GTDB): domain Bacteria; phylum Planctomycetota; class Phycisphaerae; order FEN-1346; family FEN-1346; genus JAUVZF01. The sequence goes on along the minus strand of JAUVZF010000042.1, from coordinate 31,209 downwards.
CTCGAGCAGCCGCTCGGTGTCGGCGTACCATTCGGGATGGATGCGTGTGGCGTCGAGGGGGTTGGAGCCGCGGACGCGAAGGAATCCTGCGGCCAGCAGGAACGTCTTCTCGTCCCAGCCGGGCAGGGTCTTGAACTGGTCGCGGCTGGTGATGGGCGTCTCGGCCCGGCGTGCGACGAGGGCGGCGACCTGCTCGTCGCCGAGGCCGGGGACCCGCCGCAGCATCGACGGCGAGGCGGTGCCCGCGTCGGCCCCGACGGCCGCCACGCACGAGGTGATCGTTTCATCGAGCGCCTGCTGTAGCCGCTCCTGGTTCACGTCGTGCTGGTACAGGCCGACGCCGATGGCGCGTGGATCGATCTTGACGAGTTCGGCCAGTGGGTCCTGGAGTCGTCGGCCGATGCTGATGGTTGCCCTGATGGCGGCGTCGAGGTGTCCGAACTCCTCCTTGGCCAGAGTGGAGTCGGCATAGGCGGCCGCGCCCGCTTCGCTGATAATGGCGTACCGGACGTCGAGCGATTGCTCGTCGATGAGTTCCGAGACGAGTGCCTCGACCTCGCGGCATCCGGTGCCGTTGCCGATGGCGATGGTCTCGATGTGGTGCTGGTGGACGGCTTGGAGGATGGCGACCTTGCCTTCGTCCAGTTTTCTTTGTGGTTCGAGGGGGTAGATGATCGTTTCGCCGAGCAGTGCGCCGTTGGGGTCGAGCATGGCCATCTTGCACCCGGTGCGATAGCCGGGCTGGATGGCGAGGACGCGGCGTCCGCGTACCGGCCGGGTCATCAGGAGGCTTTGCAGATTGGCGACGAAGACCTCGATGGCGTGTCGTTCGGCGCGTTCGGCCAGGCGTCGGCGGATGTCGCGTTCGACGGTCGGCAGGACGAGCCGCCGCAGCGCGTCGGCCAGGACGCCTTTCAGGAACGCCGCAAAGCGGTGGCCGGCGGGCATGGCGATTCCGAGGACCTGCTCCATGAGCGGGTCGGCCGGCACGTCGATCGTCACCTTGAGTGCCTTGCTTCTTTCGCCGCGGTTGATCGCCAGGATGCGGTGCGGCGGGATGCGGCTGAGGGCCTCGACGAACTGGAAGTAGGCGCGAAACTCCACGGCCTGTTTAGCGCGCTGTCCGGCCCGCCGCGATCGCAGGGCGCCCTTTTCCCAGACGAAGCGGCGTACCGCGCCGCGAAGCCGCGGGTCATTCGCAACGCGCTCGGCCAGGATGTGAGCCGCTCCGGTCCTTGCCTCTTCGGGCGAGCGGACCTCGCGGTCGGGATGGACGAACTCGGCCGCCTTCTCCGCGAGGTCGGGCCCGTCGGGGGCGCCGACCGAGACGTAATCGGCCAGAGGTTCGAGGCCGCGCTGCCGCGCGACCAGGCCGGCCGTCCGGCGTTTGGGTTGAAGCGGCCGCACCAGGTCCTCGGGCGTATCCGTGTCGTCGGCTTCGGCGATGGCGGCGGCCAGGCCCTCGGTGAGGGCGCCCGCATGCTCGGCGACGGCGCGTGCCTTGCGGCGTAGGCTTTCCAGGGCCGCCAGGTCGCGGCGGGTCTGCTCGATGCGGCGAATGGTTTCCTCGTCCGTCCCGCGGGTGGCCGCCCGGCGATAATGGGCGATGAAGACCGGGCTGAGCCCGGCGTCGAGGAGTTCCAGAACGGGCGAGATTCGCTCGCGGCTGATCTTGAGCCGCTGAGCCACAGCCTCAGAAATGTCGACAGGCATGCTCCGTACAACCTTTTTGCAGTGGGCCACCGGAGCCCAGGAAACGGTTGGGTAAGTATACGCTCTGCGCCGGCAATGCAAAAGGGTTTTCCGCGCGGCCGGCAGCGGCGAGGGGTGGCAACGATTTCTGGCATGGGCGTTTGTACGTGTTCAGCGTGCCAAGCGCCACCTGGAGGGTGGCACGGTCACGCGGCAGTATGCGTGGCCGTGATGCGTGTCGCGCCGAGGAGCACACGGTCACGCTGCGCGTGGCCGTGCCACCCCGCTATCCCTCTGCTAATCCCCTGCGCTACAGACGGTTGCCGCTTGCCAGAAAAACTTGCCACACCTACGGCGGCGAGGCGCGCTTGCGGCGGCTGTGGCGGCGGCCTACAATGGCGGGCACGGCAGGCGGGAGAGAACGCGATGATTTCGGGATCGGCAAGAGGGATCGTGGTCGTCAACACGGGCGACGGCAAGGGAAAGACGACCGCAGCGCTCGGCATGGCGATGCGCGCCGTCGGACACGGGATGCGGGTGGCGTTCGTCCAGTTCGTGAAGGCGGCTGCCGTGGGCGAACACGAGGCGGCCAAACGGCTGGCGCCGGAACTGGAGATCTTTCGAATGGGGCGCGGCTGGGTGGCCGGCGAACCGGGGCCCGACGACCTGCTGGCCGCACGCGAGGCGCTTGACTTCACACGGGCGTGCCTGGGCGGCGGGCGGTACGCCATGGTCGTGGCCGACGAGGCGGTCACGGCCGTCGGCCTGAATCTCCTGCGCCGTGACGAGGTGGAGTCGCTCCTGGCGGACCGTCCGGCCGAGGTGCACCTCGTTCTGACCGGCCGCGGCGCCTGGCAGAGCCTGACGGACCGGGCCGACCTGGTGACCGAGATGCACAGCGTCAAGCATCTGTACGAGGTCGGCGGCGGCGCGCAGAAAGGCATCGAACTGTGAAGGCGTCGCCCGCCGCGTGTCGCTTGCGGTTCGCCCCTCATCATGGGTGTGGCAAGTTTTTCTGGCGAGCGCAGGCGGTTGTAGCGCCGGGCTTTATGCCCGGCGGCCGTTGGCGGCGCCGGCCAGGATGCGCCGGGGATAAACCCCGGCGCTACGGCCAAGCCGCAGGAAATCGTCCCATGCCAGAAATCGTTGCCACACCCCTCATTATTCTTCATGTCGAAAAGCCCTTTTCCCGCCAGGGAGACCGGTACAATCGGTATACTATGGGCGGTCTCTCCGGGGGTGGCGCCATGGGCACGTTCGAGGTTTTCGACCACACGGCCGACATCGGCCTGGAGGTGCGCGGCCGCGACCTGGCGGACCTCCTGGAGACGGCGGCCCGCGCCACGTTCGAGCAGATGCTCGAAGACCTGCCCGATGAGGTGGAGGCCATCGAGCAGGTGCGCGCGGTCCCGATGGAAGGGTTCGAAGATGACGCGGGGGAACTCCTGGTCGTCTGGCTCCAGGAACTGTTGTACCGGTTCGAGACGGGCAAACTCGTGCCGCTGACGTTCGACCTGGAGATGTGCGGCCCGCGCGAGGTACGCGCGAGCGTCGGTTTCGGCCGCTTCGACCCCGATCGCCACCGCACGCACACCGAGATCAAGGCCGTCACGTACCACGACCTCCAGGTGCACCAGGAGGCCGACGGCTCGTGGTCGGCGCGGTTCGTCCTGGACGTGTGAGACGTGTGAAAGGAGAAGCGATGGCCGGACAAGCCTTCGATGGTCCGCTGGAACCGGCAGGCGAGTGCCGCTACCGCATCCCGAAATCGTACAAGCCGGGCATGCGTGTCGATGGCCTCATCTACGCCGACGAGCAACTGATCGAGAAGATCCGGGCCGACAACGCACCGGAGCAGGTCGCCAACGTCGCCACGCTGCCGGGCATCCAGAAGGCCAGCCTGGCCATGCCCGACATCCACTGGGGGTACGGGTTCCCCATCGGGGGCGTGGCGGCCACCGACCCGGCCGAAGGGGGGGTCGTCTCGCCCGGCGGCGTCGGGTACGACATCAACTGCGGCGTCCGCATGGTCCGGTCCGACCTGACGCTCGCCGACGTGGCGCCGCGCATCGAGCAGATCGTGACCACGATTTTCCAGACGGTGCCGTGCGGCGTGGGGGTGGGCGGGCGCGAGGCGCTTGCCACGTCGGAGATGCGCCGGCTCCTGCGCGAAGGCGCCGCGTACGTGGTCCGGCGCGGCCGGGGATGGGACGAGGACCTCGAGTACACCGAGGCCCGCGGCTGCCTCGACGGGGCCGACCCCGACGCGGTCTCGAAACGCGCGCAGGAGCGAGGAAAGAAGCAGGTCGGCTCGCTCGGCGCGGGGAACCATTTCCTCGAGGTCCAGGTCGTGGACAAGGTGTTCGACCCGAAGACGGCCGAAGCGTTCGGCGTGGCCGAGGGCGCCGTCACGTTCATGATTCACTGCGGCAGCCGCGGGTTCGGCCACCAGGTCTGCGACGATTCTCTGAAGACGATGCGCGGCGCTGCCCGCAAGTACGGGTTCGACCTGCCCGACCAGCAACTCTGCTGCGCGCCGGTCGAAAGCGATGAAGGCCGCCGGTACCTGGGGGCCATGCGAGCCGCCGCCAACTACGCCTGGGCCAATCGCCAGGCCGTGATGGTTCTGGTGCGCGAGGCCGTCGGCCGCGTCTTCGGCAAACCGGCCGAGCGGCTGGGCCTGCGCCTCGTCTACGACGTGGCGCACAACATCGCGAAGATCGAGACGCATACGGTGGACGGTCGCCAGCGCCCTCTGTGCGTCCATCGGAAGGGTGCGACGCGGGCCTTCCCGGCGGGCCATCCGGAGGTGCCCGAGGCGTATCGCGGCGTGGGCCAGCCGGTCCTCATCCCCGGCGACATGGGCCGCTACTCGTTCCTGCTGGTGGGCCTGCCGGCGGCGATGGACGAGACGTTCGGCTCCGTCTGTCACGGGGCGGGTCGGGCGATGTCGCGCACGCAGGCCCGGCGGACGGTGCGCGGCGAGCAGGTCCGCAGTGACCTCGCCGCCAAGGGCATCGTCGCGATCAGCCGCTCCTGGAAAGGATTGGCGGAGGAATACTCCGGCGCCTACAAGGACGTGGCGAGGGTGGTGGACGTGGTTGAGCGGGCAGGCCTGGCGCGTCGCGTGTGCCGCCTGCGACCCCTCGGCGTGGTCAAGGGCTGATCGCCGCAGGGGCGCAAGCCCGCCGCCGCATCGAGCCCGCTGCGGAAGCGGCGGGGTACTCAGGGCGGCACCGAGCCGTCCCCGCGCCGCCTGCGTCCCCAACGTCCGGCCGGCGACTCAGGCTTGGAGGAACTTGCCGGGCTTCGGCGCGCGGTGCGCCGGCGCCGGCGGGTCCTCCGGCCGAAGGACGATCGTCGTGCCGCACAGCGCGCAGCGGACCGACTTCTCCTCGTGAACCTGGTCGAGCGTCAGGAGAAGTTCCCTGCGGCAGTGCGGGCACGCCAGGGGGACGAAAATGTTGAAGTGCCTCTGCATTCGAACCCTCCCGGCGAGGGAAATGCCTCAACCGATTATACCGCCCCCGCAAGATGGGAGAAAGAACTTCTTGAAAATAGGGTGCCGCCGCGCCTACGATACGAAATCTTTTTGGTTACGTGCACCAAACCGATTGGCAGTGGGACGCACGGCGAGGCGCCCGCCGTTGTGGCTGTGACGGAGGAGTACGCTGATGAGATTGCGCGATCTGATTGATGAGACCGCCGTCAAGGTCGGCCTGGAGAGCCTCGACAAGGAAGAGTGCTTCGAGGAGATGATCGATCTGCTGGTCCGGGCCGATCGCATCCCCGACCGGGCGGGCGCCCTGGAGGTGATACGCCAGCGCGAGGCCCAGGGCACCACAGGCATCGGTCAGGGTGTGGCCATCCCGCACGGCAAACATGCGTCGATCTCGAGCCTGACGGCGGCGCTGGGCACGTCGGCCGACGGCCTGGAGTTCGATGCCGTCGACGGCGACCCGGTTCACGTGGTGTTTCTGCTTCTGGCGCCGGTCAACGATCCCGGCCCGCACGTCCGGGCCCTGGCCGAGATCGCTCGACTCGTCCAGACCCCCGGCTTCTACCGCAAACTGACCGAGGCCAAGACGGCGGCCGAAGTGCTGGACGTTCTGGACGCCGAGGAATAGCCGACCCGGGAGGGCGAGCCGTGCGCGACGTGATTCAGAAAATGCTCGAGGCCGAGGCCGAGGCCAAACGCATCGTCGCCGAGGCTGAAGCCGAGGCCGAACGCATCCGGGCCGAGGCACGCCGCCAGGCACGGCAACTCGCCGGCCAGGCCCGCGCCGACGTGCAGGCCGAAGCCGATCGAATCATCGAAGAGGCGTCCCGCCGGTCTGAGAGCCGGCGGCAGGAGGCCCTCGCCCGCGCCGCCCAAACCGTTGAGGCGGGACTTCAGTTGGACGAGCAACTGCGCGCCCGTGCCGTCGCGGGGGTCGTCCGGTGCGTGTGCGGAGAAACCTGATACGACTACGCCGCTTTGCGCGGCCCGTACGGGCCGCGACAGGTGCGTCCAAAGCGCGGTGGTTGCTCCAGAACCACCGCGCAAGACGTATGTCAGACCGTACGTGTTTAGCGTCCCACGCGCCACCAAGAGGGTGGCACGGCATCCGTACGGAGGCCGTGGGTCGCGTCGCGCCGAGTGCGGGTGCACGGCCCAAAGGCCGTGCCACCCCGCTAAACACGTATGTCAGACCCGTTAGGCAGCCCGAGGACGGCCGACACACATGGCGCTGCGAACTGCAACCGACCTGGATTTTCTCGCCGCCAACATCCACGGCAGGCGCAGCCGCCTCGCCGAGGCCGAGCGGCTCGATGCACTCTGCCGCATCCGAACCCTTCCGGACCTGGCGCGGGCCCTGTTCGCGGAGCGTCGGTTCCCGACGGTCGCCCATCTGGAGCGTGCTCTGGTGCTGGAGCAGGTTGAGGAACTCTCAGGTCTCGCCTCGCGTCTCGGCGGCGCCGCGGGCCGGTTTCTCGACTGGCTGCGGATGCGTTTTCGGATGGAAAACGTGAAGGTGCTCGTCCGCGGTTTCTCCAGCGGCATGGCCCTGCGCGACCTCCAGCCGCATCTGATCCCGCTGCCCGGTGACCTGGCGGTGGACGCCGGGGCCCTCGCCGGCGCGGGCGCCATCGAGGCGTTCGCGGCGGCCGTGGAGCCGAAACCGCTGCGGGCGGGCTTCCGGAGGGCCATCGACCTGTACAACACGCGGCCGCGGCCGTTCTTCCCGGAGGCCGGCCTCGACCACGGGTACCTGACCGAACTGCTCGCCCGCGCCGGCGCGCTCGGGCGGGCCCATCGCGATGATGTTCTGGAAGTCGCTCGCCAGGAAGCCGACACGTTCCACCTGGCGCTGGTGGCGCGCGGGCGGTTTTCGTACAACCTCTCGCCGGAGATGCTGCTGCCGTTTCACGTGCCGGGCACGCGTATCCGCGAGCAGCAGTTCCGCCGGATGACCGAGGCCGAAAGCCTGGCCGAGGCCGCATCCTTGGCCGTCGGTGCGGCGATTGACGCCATGCCTCAAGCGCCTGAGCCCGATGCCGCCGCACTCGAAGTCCTGGCCTGGGACCGGTGCTATCGCCTGGCCAACCGGACGTTCCGCCGCAGCCACATGGGCCTGGGGGCCGTGGTGGCGTATGCCGCCATCAAGCGGGTGGAACTTGCGAACCTCATTACGCTGGCGGAGGGTATTCGGGCGCACCTGGCGCCGGAGGCCCTGCGTCGTCGGCTGATTCCACGGGCCGAATCGTTCGCCGCCGCCGCTTCTCAGGGAACCACGCGTGTTTAGAACGGTCAGGATGAAGCGCCTCACCGTCGTCGTCCTTGAACGGGACGAGCGGACGGTGCTGCGCGGACTGGGTGAACTGGGGGCGGTTCACCTCGTCTGCGCGGGCGCCGGCCCCGACACGGCTCCGCACGCCCCCCCCGACCGAAGCGACGACCTGGCACGCTGCGCCGATTTCGCCGCACGCATCGACAACGTCTGCCGCCGGCTCGAACTTCAGGACCTGCCCGACGTGGCGGGCGAGGAATTGCCCGAAATCCGCCTCGACGAGGCCGAGCGGCGCCTGCGGCCCATCGAGACGCAGACCGACGACGTGCTCCGGCGCCGCGCGGACACCCTGCAGCGGTGGGGCCGCGTGACGGCCATGCTCGACCAGGTGGAGGCGTACGAGGGGCTGGACGTGTCGTTGGAGCAGATCGGCCGCTTCTCGTTCCTGCACTTCGCGGTCGGCAGCCTGCCGGATGAGAACCTGGCCGCCCTCGAGCAGGAGGTCGGCGAGAACGTCGTCCTGCTGCCGCTGGCCGAGTCCGCCGGCCGCCGGCGGATTGCAGCCGTCACCAGCCGCAAGGGACGCTTCGCCCTCCAGACGGCCCTGGAGAAGTCGGACTTTCAGCGTGAGAAGATGGCCCCCTCGGCCTCCGGCACGATGCGGCAGGTGCTCCAGGAGGCCCGCCGCGAGAAGAAACAACTCGCTGGGGAACTCGCCCACCTGAAAGAGGCCCCCCAGACGCTGGTCCGCCAGGTCGCCCGGCCGCTCGCCGTCCTGCGGGCCGCCGTCCGGGTAGAGCGCAGAATCCTGGATGCCGAGCAGAACTTCCCCCGCACCGACGCCACGGTCCTGATCGCCGGCTGGATTCCCGCCGACGAGGTGGCCGCCGTGCGCCGGCGCTTGCACGACCTGGTCGGCGGACGGTTCGTCGTCGAGACGGCCGACCCGGGCGACGTGCCGGAGGAAGAGATTCCGGTCCTGGTGAAACACTCGCACCTGCTGAGGCCGTTCCAGATGCTGGTGGCGGCCTACGGCCTGCCGGCGTACGGCGAACTGGAGCCGACGCTCTTTGTGGCGGTCACGTTCCTGGTGATGTTCGGCATGATGTTCGGCGACATCGGCCACGGCCTTGTGCTGGTGCTGGCCGGTGCGGGGGTTCGGTTGTGGGCAACCAAGGAGCAGGTCCGCGACGCGGGCATCCTGCTTATCTCGGCCGGCGGCGCGAGCATCGTCTTCGGATTCCTGTACGGCGGGTTCTTCGGTTTCGAGGTCCACGGCCTCACGCTCTGGAACAACCCGCTCCACGGCGACCCGATGGCACTGCTGACCGTCGCCGTGGGCTACGGCGTTCTGGTCATCAGTCTGGGGCTGGTTCTGAATGCCGTGAATTGTTTCCGCCGCGGCGACGTAGTGGGCGGCGTGCTGGACAAGTTCGGCGTGGCCGGAGCCCTCTTCTACTGGGGCGGGCTGGCGCTGGTCATCAAGACCTGCGTCCTGAAACACGAGATGAGCGCCCTTTGGATCGTGCTTCTGATCGTCGTGCCGATGGTCGTCATGTTCCTGAAAGAGCCGGTCCAGTACGTCCTGGCGCGGCGGGCGGGCCGCAAAACCCGCAGCGAGAGCCTGTTGGAGACCCTCTTCGAGTCGGGCGTTGAACTGTTCGAGGGCGCACTCGGATACCTGGCCAACACGATCAGTTTCGTGCGGCTCGGCGCCTATGCGATGAGTCACGCCGCCATCCTGTACGCGGCCTTGATGATGGCCGAACAGACGCGCCGGGCGGCCGGGGCGGGGATAGGCGGCGTCCTTTATGTTCTGATCCTGGTTTTCGGCAACGCGGGGGCGATCCTCCTGGAGGGCATCATCGCGTCGGTCCAGGCGTTGCGTTTGCAGTACTACGAGTTCTTCAGCAAGTTTTTCACCGGGGGCGGGCGAGCGTTCAAGCCGTTCCGCCTTGGCGCGGGTGAACCGGGTTCATGACCTCAAGATTGGAGGAGGTTCGCACGATGAGATTACTTCGTCTGATGGGTGTTTTGGTGGTGGTCGCTCTGCCGGCAGCCGGCGCGCTCGGCGCCGAGGGCGACCAGAGCGGGCCGGCCAAGAGCGCTGCCGAGACGATCGCGCTGGCGGCGTCGGTGGCGTTCGTGACGGCGGTCAGCATCGTGGGCGCGGCCTACGCGGTCGGCAAGATCGGAGCGGCCGCACTCGGCGCCGCCGCCGAGAAGCCCGAACTGCTGGCCCGAAGCCTGCTGTTCGTCGCGCTGGCCGAGGGCCTGGCCGTCCTCGGCTTCGTCGTCGCGATGATGCTGCTCACCAAGATCCCCTGACCGGAGGGCGGCCGTGAAGTTCTTCTGCATCGCCGACTCCGACAGCGTCCGCGGTTTCCATCTGGCGGGCGTCGAGGGCCGGGCCGTTGAAACGGCGCGGGAGGCGGCCGAGGCGCTCGAATGGGCCGCCCGACGCCCGGACCTCGGCATCGTCATCATTACCGACGCCGTGGCCGGCCAGATTCGCGCCGAGGTCGATGCCCTTCGCATGGGCCAGGCAGCGCCGCTGGTGGTCGAGATTCCCGGCCCGGAGGGGCCGATGCCCGGACGCAAGACCCTCCGCCGGTTTGTCCAGGAGGCCGTCGGCATCCGAATCGGGCAGGAGGAGGAAACGTAAGTGACGGACCGGGCCGGCGAACCGCAAAAGGTCTTGACCGACGAGATCCTCGCCGACGCCAAGCGGCAGGCCGAACGGATCCTCGCGCGCGCCAAGCGCGAGGCCACCGACATCACCGACAAGGCCCGGGCCCAGGCCGACGCCGACCGCCGGCAGCGCCTCGCCGCCGCACACGATGAGGCCGACAGGCGACGCCAACTCACACTCGCAACCGTCCCGGTCCAGGTCGCGCGGATGCGGGCCGAGAAGGTCGAGGCCGCACTCCAGTCCATTTGCGACGAGGCACGCCGCCGGCTGCTGGCGCGAGAAGGATTTGACTACCGTCAGACCGTCGTCGCCTTGGCGACCGAGGCCGTAGGTTGCCTCCAAGGCGATGCGTTTGTCCTGGAACTTGCGGCAGCGGACACCGAGGCGCTGGGAGCCGACCTGGCCGAGGCCGTCCGCCGCCGCGCGGGCCGCGACGGCCTCCGGGTCAGCATCGCGCCGGAGGGGGCCGACATCCCGGGCGGTGTCGTCGTCCGCGACGCCGAGGGGCGGCAGGTCTGGGACAACAGCCTGGTGGGCCGGCTGAAACGGTTCTGGCCGGCGCTTCGCCGCCGGATCGCCACGCACGTCGCACCCGAAGACGCGGCCGCCGCAAGCCCGGCGCCGCCGTCCGATGAGAAGGAGTCGTAGCCGATGCCGCCGGAGATCGCAACAACCTCCGCGAGAGTCGCCCGCGTAAGCGGTCCCATCGTGACGGCCGTCGGCATGCGCGGCGCCGGGATGTACGAGGTCGTCGAGGTCGGCGAGTTGGGCCTCGTGGGCGAGGTCGTCCGCGTCATCGGCGACCGGGCGACCATCCAGGTCTACGAGGATACGACGATGCTCGCGCCCGGCGTCCCGGTTCGCCGCACGGGCGCGCCGCTCTCGGTGAGCCTTGGGCCGGGCCTTATCGGGAACATCTATGACGGCATTGAGCGTCCGCTTCGCGCCATGCAGGCCCACAGCGGTGCCTGGATCGTCCGCGGCGAGAAACCCCCGCCGCTCGATACGGCCAGGCGGTGGACGTTTGAGCCGCGAGCCGCACTCGGCCAGGAGGTAACCGAGGGCCAGACGATCGGCGAGGTCCCCGAGACCCAACTCGTGCGCCACCGCATCCTGGTGCCGCCGGGGGTGGGCGGCAAAGTGACGTGGATCGCCGAGGCGGGCGAGCACACCATCGAAGAACGGATCGCGGTTCTCGAAACGTCCGACGGCCGGCGCGAACTGACGATGGTCCAGCGGTGGCCCGTCCGGCAAGCCCGGCCTATCCGCCGGCGCCTCCGCATCGATGAGCCGCTCATCACCGGCCAGCGGATCATCGACACGTTCTTTCCCCTCGGCAAGGGGGGGGCGGCGGCCATCGCCGGCGGGTTCGGCACAGGCAAGACCATCACGCAGCACCAGTTGGCGAAGTGGTCGGACGCCGAGGTCGTCGTTTACATCGGGTGCGGCGAGCGCGGCAACGAGATGACCGACGTGCTCCGTGAGTTCCCGGAACTGGTGGACCCGCGGTCCGGCCGCCCACTTATGGAACGGACCATCCTGATCGCCAACACGAGCAACATGCCGGTGGCGGCTCGCGAGGTCTCCATCTACACCGGCATCACGCTGGCCGAGTACTATCGCGACCAGGGCCGCAACGTGGCCGTCTTCGCCGATTCTACCAGCCGCTGGGCCGAGGCCCTCCGGGAACTGGCCGCACGACTCGAAGAGATGCCCGCCGAGGAAGGGTTCCCCGCGACGCTGCCGACGCGTCTGGCCCAATTCTACGAGCGAGGCGGGGCGGTGACGACGCTGGGCGGCCAGCGCGGGTGGGTCAGCATCGTCGGGGCCGTCAGCCCGCCGGGAGGCGACTTCTCCGAGCCCGTCACGCAGCACACGCGGCGGTTTATCCGCTGTTTCTGGGCACTGGATACGGAACTGGCCAACGCGCGACATTATCCGTCGATTCACTGGCTCCGATCTTATTCCGAGTACGCCGAGGACGTGGCCGCATGGTGGGACAAGCAGGCGCCGGAGTGGGCCGCCCTGCGGGCCGAGGCGATGACCGTCCTTCAGCGAGAGGAACGGCTCCAGCAGATCGTCAAACTGGTCGGGCCGGACGTGCTGCCCGATACGCAGCGGCTTATCCTGCTGGCCGCCGAAATGCTCAAGAACGCGTTCCTAGCGCAGAGTGCGTTCGACGAGAAGGACATGTGCTGTTTGCCGGTGCGGCAGGTGGCGCTGCTGCGGATCGTCATGACGCTCTATCGTCGCGGGCGCGAGATGATCCAGGCCGGGGCGCCGCTGGCGGAGTTGCGCGGGCTGCCGGTGGTGCCTGAAATCATGCGCGCCAAGAGCACCTACGGCAACGACGAGATCGACGCGCTCCGGGAGTTCGAGTCCCGAGTCAACGAGGCGCTCGACGCCTTCGAGAAGAAGTACGCCAGGCAGAGGTAGCACGGTGGCAGATTTGCGGTTTGAGATTGCGGACCACGGTCTTCAGTACGTGGGTGCGGCACGCATCGAGGGGCCGCTCGTCGTCGTCGAGCGCGTGCGCGACGTGGGGTACGACGAGACGGTCGAGATCACCGACGCCGGCGGCCGCACGCGACTCGGCCGCGTGCTCGACATCTCCGATACCCAGGCGGTGGTCCAGGTGCTGGAGGGGACGACGGGCCTGTCGAACGCCGAGACGCGTGTGCGTTTTCTGGGCGAGAGTTTCCGCCTTCCGGTGTCGCGGCGGATGCTGGGGCGGGTGTTCGACGGTCTGGGTCGTCCGATGGACGACGGCCCGCCGCCCGTCTCGGCCGACCGGCGAGACATCAACGGGCTGCCGATCAACCCGCACGCGCGGCGGTATCCGCGTGAGTTCATCCAGACGGGCCTCTCGGCGATCGACGGCATGAACGCCCTGGTACGCGGGCAGAAACTGCCGATCTTCTCGGGCAACGGCCTGCCGCACGATCGGCTGGCGGCCCAGATCGTCCGGCAGGCGACGCTGCTGGAAGAGACGAGCGAGTTTGCGATCGTCTTTGCGGCGATGGGCGTCAAGCACGACGTGGCCCAGTTCTTCATCCGCACCTTCGAGGACTCCGGCGCCCGCGTTGCGATGTTCCTGTCGCTGGCCGATGCGCCGAGCGTCGAGCGGCTCATGACGCCGCGCGCCGCCCTGACACTGGCCGAGCACCTGGCGTTCGACTGCGGCCGGCACGTCCTGGTGCTGATGACCGACATGACGAACTACTGCGAGAGCCTTCGCGAGGTCGGCACGGCGCGCGGCGATATCCCCGGACGCAAAGGATACCCCGGCTACCTGTACTCGGACCTGGCAAGTTTGTACGAGCGAGCCGGCCGCATCGACGACTCGCCCGGGTCGATCACCCAGATGGCGATTCTGACGATGCCGTCGGACGACATCAGCCATCCGGTGCCCGACCTGACGGGATACATCACGGAGGGCCAGATCGTGCTGGAGCGCGACCTGGCGCAGCGCGGCATCTATCCGCCGATTGCGGGCCTGCCGAGCCTGTCGCGCCTGATGAAAGACGGCGTGGGCGAGGGCTATACGCGGGCCGACCACCCGGCCCTGGCGAGCCAGTTGTTCGCCTGCTACGCCCGCGTCAAGCAGGTGCGGGGCCTGGCCGACGTCGTCGGCGAGGAGGAACTCAGCCTTCTGGACAGGACGTACCTGGAGTTCGGCAACGCCTTCGAGCAGCGGTTCCTGAGCCAGGGCGAGCACGAGAACCGCAGCATCGAACAGACGCTCGACCTGGGGTGGGACGTCCTGTCGATGCTCCCACGCGACGAACTGCACCGCTTGAGCGACGAATTGCTCGACACGTACTACCGCGAGCCCGGGGAGGCGAAACCCGATACGGGTGGTGACGCGCAAGAGAGGGCTGAATCGGACACTGAATCCATTTAGCCGCGACCCGTCCGCGAGGGCGGCCGTGGCCGACCCGCACCGGAGCGCGGCCGTGATGCCATAGCGAGCGTATGATGGCCAAACTGAACGTGGCGCCGACCAAGTCGAGTTACCTGTCGCTTGCGCGCCAACTGGAGTTCGCCGAGGAGGGTTTCGACCTTCTGGAGCAGAAGCGGCAGATTCTGATTTTCGAACTGATGAGCCGCCTCGGCCGCGCCCGCGACGCCGAGCGCCGTGTCGCTCAGGCCATGACCGGGGCGTTTGCAGCGCTTCGCGAGGCGCTGCTGGAGATCGGGACCAACGCGGTGGACCGCGCGGCGGTGGGCGTGCGGTTGGACCACCAGGTGGAGATTGCGGAGCAGGCGCTGATGGGGATCCGGATTCCGGACGTGTCGGTGGCCGCCGAGCCGGCCGGCGTGCAGTTCGGCCTCCTCGGCACGAGCGCGAATACCGACCTGGCGATGCGCCGGTTCGCCCAGGTACTGGAGTTGCTGGGGGAACTGGCGGAACTGGAGAACGTGGTGGTGCGCCTCGCGCGGGAACTCCGCAAGACGCAGCGCCGCACGAACGCCCTGTCAAAGATCTTCATTCCGGACTACAGCGAGACGCTTCGCTACATCGTCTCGAGCCTTGAGGAGCGCGAGCGAGAGTCGTTCATCATCATGAAAATGGTCAAAGACCGCCTTGCCCGCGAGCCAGAAGGGGGAACCCGTCATGGCTAAGCCGCCCATCGGTCATATATTGATCCTGGTGGATGGTACGGACTCGTCGTACAACGCCGCCGACGCCGCGATTGAACTGGCACGCAGCCTGGGAGCCAAACTGACGGCCATGGCGGTCGTGGACACCGATACCCTGAGGCAACTGTTGAGCGTCAAGATCCTCGTCGATGCCGAGATGGGCGAATTCGAACGCGAACTCCAGGAAAGTTCCCGGCGGCAACTGGCCGAGGTCTGCCGGCGCGCCCTCGACCGCAAAGTCTTCGCCGAAGAGGTCCTCCTGACCGGCAACACCGAGACGATCGTGCCGCGCGAAGTCGCCGAGCGCGGCGTGGACCTCATCGCGCTGGGAGGCTTTCAGTCCTCGAAGGTAACCCGCGACCTCCTCGCCCGCCAGCGCCAGCAAATCATCGACCGGGCCCGGTGCCCCGTGCTGGTGGTCAAATGATCGTTTGCAGCCGAAAGCCTGTGGTATAATGCCCGCCGGGTCAGCGGCGGGCGATTTGCTATGGTCAGCATGAAGGAAATCCGGGAGGTCGGACAGCAGATTGGCCGCCAGTTCCGTCCCGACCGGGTGCTCTTGTTCGGCTCCTATGCCGACGGCAGCGCGACCGACGATTCCGACGTGGACCTGCTGGTGGTTCTGCCGTTCGATGGCCGACCCTTCCATAAGTCGCTCGAGATCCTCAACCGCCTTGACATCCGGTTCCCTTGCGATCTTATCGCGCGGCCGCCCGAGGACGTGGCCCGCCGCTACGAGCAGGGCGACCCTCTCATCCGTGATGCCCTCGACCGCGGAAAGGTGCTCTATGAACGCGACGGTTGAGGAGTGGGTCGGCAAAGCCGAAGCGGACTTCGCAACGGCGAGCCGTGAGTTACGGGCCGGCGAGAATCCGAACTACGACGCCGTCTGTTTTCACGCGCAGCAGTGCGTCGAGAAGTTGATGAAGGCGATCCTCATTCACTTCGGCACGGTGCCGCCGACGCCCAGACCCGCCGCGCTATTCTCGTCGCAACCCCTGGCCTTGTTACGGCTCTTCCGTGTGCTCACCATTTCCAGCACGGTTTGGTCCAGTGCAGCACGATACAACCCTTGGACGCTCTCGGGCAGTTCTCGAATGTGGCGGTATCCTGTCAGGCCGCCGACCGAGTATCCGGCCAAAGAATAGTGGTACTGAATTCGGTTCACCTTATAGCAGACGGTTATTCCAGGCCGGGTTGACCACTCGTGAAGATCTACGACAGCCTGAATGATTTGCTCAGGCGTGTAGGAGAAAAACGCCAAAGGGCGACGATCCTGCGTGGTCTCGGCATACACGTGGCCGTCGCGCACGATGATGCGGATTGCCGACCACCAACCACTGGGTTCCTGCTTCTTATCCATAACAATTGTATCAAATGTAATCCTCGCACTGCTTGGTGATACTGGTTGGTGTCGGGTCGGAATTGCACAGCCTGCTAGCATGCAGCAAACCAACAATGCCCAGACTTTCATGCTTCAGATCCTAACAATTGGTCGCGTCCCGGAAGTGGGTGAAAATTGGGATTCGGCGCGACCCGTTCCGAAGCCCCCGCCCGGCCCACTGCGTGAGCATCTCTTCTCCGAACGTGTCGCTAATATTAGAGCACGAGAATGGGCGGTTCGCCAATAGAATTCCAGTCTGGAGTTGACGGCCACTCCGCAGGTCGTATAGATCGGGTAGGCAACTGAATACGCGATGGGCCAGCCTTCATGGGGCATGGCGATTCCGGGAGTTCAGGCCTTCAGGATGGCGACGAGCGCGTCAATAACCGCGGCGGTTTTCCCGGCGGCCAGTTGTCCGGCGCGATAAAGGATGAGGCTTCCGTCGGCCGTGAACAGCCGGTTCGGGCGGATGTTGCTGGGCTTTCGGAGCGAGCCCGAGCGGAAATCGGTTTCGTCGAGGGCGACGGCGTAGCCGTCTGTGACCGCCCGGCTGGTGATCTGGCAAAGGATGAGGTCGCCTTCCCGCACCGCCGCCAGCACCAGCGCCGGTCGCCGCTTGGCGCGACTCAGATCCGAGAAAGGAAAGGGCACGACCACCACGTCGCCCTTCACAAATCTTGCCATGCCTCATCTTCCTCAGGCCGGAGCCAATCGCGCGCCAGCGACGGCTCGCTCAGGAGAGCCGATTCGCACCGTTCTTTCCGTGCGCGCTCTTTCAGAAATCGGATAAAGTCCTGGACCTCTTCCAGCAAGGAATCGGGTATCCCCTGAAGGTCTTCTAGAATAGTCTGTTTGCTCGCCATGTTCCACCTCCCAAACGTGAATTGTAACCGCTGGTGTCCATGCTGTGCAACCCCGTATTGACCACATCATGCTGGAGGGCCCGGATCAGGTTTGTCTGGGCGGTTCGCCTCAGGCCGTGGCCGTTCACTTCATCATTCTACGGTTGGACATTCCTTGTTCGACATTCGTCTTTCACTCGTGCCGCAGGGCCTTGATGGGGTCCATCTGGGCGGCGCGGTAGGCCGGATACACGCCGCTGACAACGCCGACCATGATGCTGGTGCCGAGGGCGAGGACCACGGCGCCCGGCGTCACGATGGTGCGCGAGAGGCTCGTGAGTGCGGCCTCACCGCCGACGCCGAGCATGGTGGCGGCCTGGGCGAGCAGCCGCGGGATCACGAGGGCCAGCGTCACGCCGACCGGCACGCCGATGGCCCCGCCGACCGTCGAGAGGACGACCGTCTCGACGAGGAACTGGCTGACGATGTCGCGGCGTTTGGCGCCCATGGCGCGGCGGATGCCGATCTCGCGGGTCCGCTCGGTGACGCTCGCCAGCATGATGTTCATGATGCCGATGCCGCCGACGAGCAGGCTGATGGCGGCAATCGAGACGCCCAGGACGATGAACAGCCACTTGGTCCGCTCCAGGGCCTCGAGGCGTTCCAGGGGCACCCCCACATCCCAGTCTTTCTTGTCGTGGAACTTTTCGAGCAACCCCACGATGATCCGCGCCGCCGGCCGCACCGCCTCGGCCGTGGGCACCTTGACGGTGATCTCGTGCAGTTCGACCATCTCGAAACTGCGGCTGCCGGCCGACTGGTCTTGCAGCATCTTGCCGAAGCGCCGGCTGGCGGCCGTCAGGGGGATGTAGATGGTGCGGTCGTAATCCGTTTCGGTTTCGCCGCTTGAGGTGGCCGTCTTGCCGCGCGAGGCCAGAACGCCGACCACGCGGTACGAGAACGACCCGAGCCAGATGCTCTTACCCAGCGGTGCGGATCGCGGAAACAGCGACCGCGCCACGGCGGCGCCCAGCACGCAAACGTTGTCCACCTTCCGCTGGTCCAACGAGGCCAGCCACCGGCCGCTCGCCACGTTGATGCCGTAGGTCTCGTTGTACCAGGGCACCGTGCCGAGGACCTCGGCGCGGGTCCGCCTCGTGAGGTACCGGGCCGTGACGGGGATGCGTCGTGCCGGCGCGACGACCTCGGCCCCCTGGATGCTCGACTGGATGCGTTCGGCGTCCTCGTACGTGAGGCCGTAGGTGATAGCCATGCCGCCCTGCTGGGTCTGGGTGGTCGATTCGCTCTCGGTGGGTTTGACGGCCTCGACGATGATGTTGGTGGTGCCCATCCTGAGGACCTCTTCCTGCATCTTCTCGCTGATGCCTTCGACGACGGCCAGCGTGGCGATGACGGCCATGACGCCGAACAGGATGCCCAGCATCGTCAGGACGCTGCGTGCGGGATGCACGAACAGGTTCCTGACCCCCAGCCGCAGAATCTCGGTTGACTTGAACGACAGCATGCGCTCTTTCCGTCCGCCGCTTCAGTTGGAAGTATGGTTCACGATCTTACCATCGGCCATCTGGACGGTTCTGTGGGTGCGGGCGGCGATCGCCTCGTCGTGGGTAACGACGATCAGCGTCCGTCCGCGAGCCGAGAGGTCGTCGAAGAGACCGAGGATCTCCCGGCCGGTCACCGAGTCGAGGTTGCCGGTGGGTTCGTCGGCGAGCAGGATGAGCGGATCGTTCGAAAGGGCCCGCGCGATGGCAACGCGCTGCTGCTCGCCGCCCGACAGTTCCATCGGCTTGTGCCGCGCACGGGCGCCCAGGCCGACGCGGTCGGCCAATTCCTGGCTGCGGCGCCTGCGCTGGCGCCGGTGGACGCCCTGGTAGAAGAGCGGCACCTCGATGTTGTCGAGGGCCGTCAGTTGCGGGATGAGGTTGAACGACTGGAAGACGAACCCGATACGCCGGCCGCGCACCTCGCTGAGTTCGGCGTCCGAGAGGCGAGAGACGTCCTGGCCGCCCAGGATATACCGGCCGCCGGTAGGCCGGTCGAGACAGCCGATGAGGTTCAGCAGGGTGCTCTTGCCCGACCCCGACGGTCCCATGACGGCGATGTACTCGCCTTCCTCGATGTCCAGATCGACGCCGCGCAGCGCCTCGACGATGATGTCGGCGCCCATGTGATAGGTCTTCGTCAGGTCAATGAGTTGGGCGAGGCTCATGGGTTGGGGCCCGCCTTTCGCGCCGGTTTGGGCCCGCCGCGGCCGGTCGGCTTTCGCGTGCCCCCGGCCGGCGGTCCGGCACCGCGTTGGCCGGGTCCTGGCGGCTGCTTGCCGCCGGGCGGGGCCGGGATGCCGCCCTGGCGGAGTTGCTCCATGATGGCGTCGCGCTGCTCTTTCGGGAGTTTCTCGAACTTCTCGCGCATCGCCTCGGCCTGCTCGGGCGTCAGGTTCTCCAGGCCCGGGATGGCCTCGGGCGAGGCGGGCCGGGCCTCGGCCTCGGCGGCCTTTCGCTCGAACTCCTTCTTCGCCTGCATTGCCTGGATCTCTTCGTCCGAGATCTTCAGTTCCGGCGCCCCGTCGGGTTTGTACAGGTACACCTCGTCGCCCTCGGCGAGGCCGGACGTGATCTCGACGGCCTGGTCGCTGGAAAGGCCTACTTCCACCCGCCGCACCTCCACCCCGGTCGGCGTCTTGACGTACACCACCTGGAACCCCTTATCCACGTAGACGGCCGAGATGGGCACCTGGAGGATATCGTCGCGCGTATCGACGAGGATCTCGACCTGGGCGCTCATGCCGGGCTTCAGGCCGGCGGGCGTGGAGTCGAGCGCGATCTCAGTCGAGTAGGTCTTCAGACCGGGGTTCATCCACCAGTGCTGGCGGTCGGGCATGACGCCGATCTTGGTGACCGCGCCGGTAAGCCGTTCCTTCGGGAAGGCGTCGATGGTGACGAAGGCCGGCGCGCCTTCGGAGGCCTGCTTGACGACCGACTCGTGCAGCCGCACCTTCACGTTCATCTCCGACATGTCGGGCAACTTGATGAGCACCATACGGTGACGGACGGTCGAGCCGACTTCCATGGGCGGGGCCTGGCTCCAGCGGCTGCGTTCGGTTTCGAACACGACCATGCCCGGTTGCGGGGCGCGAATCGTCGTCTTCTCCAGTTGGTCGCGGAGTTTCTTGAGGCGCTTGTCCTCCAGCGCCAGCGCCTTGCGCTGGTTGTCCAGGTCGGCCTTATCGCTGTCGAGTTCGCTCTGGGTGCGGGCGTCCACGCGGTCGTACTCGTGCTTGAACTCGAGCCAGTCGGTGTAGCATTTCTCCGCCAGTTTCGGAAACTCGTACTTCAGGAACAGGTCGAGGGCCGTCCGGGCCTGGTCGAGTTCGACCTGGCAGGTCTTGGCGGCGAGTTCGTCGGCCTCGAGTTCGCTGCCCGTGACGTAGCCGAGTTTTTCGAGTTTTCGCGTCCACTCGACCTTGCTGGCGGCCCGTTTGAGTCTCTCGTCGGCCAGGTCGATGTCGCTCTGGAGTTTGCGTTTCTGCTGGAGGGCGTCGCCGCCGAGGTCGGAGTTGTCAACGAGTTTGGCGAACGCCATCTTGCCTTCCATGGCGATGACGTGGTCGGCGAGTTGGGTGCCGAGGTACTTGCGAAGGTCGATCAGGCTGAACTTGACGTCGAGCGCCGCAACCGAGAGCAGGCTCTCGCGCGTGCTCTTCTGGATGATGTAGGCCTTGTCGGCCTTCTCGAAGGCTGCCTTCGCGGTATTGTGGGTCATCTCCTGGGTCTGGACAAGTTCCTCGAGGTCGGCCGAGTCGAGTTCGACCAGTTTGTCGCCTTCCTCCACGACGCTGCCTTCCTCGATGACCCAGACGATGGTGCTGTTGCCTTCGACCTCGCATCGCACGTCCACGGAGCGCTTGGCCTCGATCTCGCCGCTCTCGGTGATGGTGACGGCGAGCCGGTCGCGGACGGCGCGGCTGGTCTCGCCGGCGCCGGTCGCCCGCGGGTCCGCGCCGCCCAACACCGCCCAGAGACCGAGTCCCGCGACCGCCAGCACCCCCAGACCGCCCGCGGCGGCCGGCAGCAGCCACCGTTTCACGGTCGGCCGGGCCGGCGCCTCGGCGCGCTTAGCGGCCGTCGTTGGTAAGGATCCACCCATGGATTTGTCCCTCTTCATCAACAACCAGCGTTCCGACATCCTGCTCGAACTCCAGTCCTGCGATCGTGTGGTTCACCAGGGCGCCGGTCAGGGCGTTGCGGGCCGTGAGCAGCGCCCGTTGGGCCTCCAGTACGTCGCGCTGGGTGGCCCGGCCGGCCTGGAGCAGCATTTGCGTGGAATCGACGCGTCGCTCGGCCAGGGCGACGCTCCGCTGCTGAATCTTGTAACTCTCGCGGGCCTGCTCCAGACGCCGGCCCGCCCGCCGCACGTCCAGCACAACATTGTCGCGCGCCAGGTCCAGCGCCCGCGCCGCGACCTGGCGCGAGATCTGCGTCTCACGCAGGGCGTTCCGCTCTCCGAGCCGGTCCACCGGCAGGTCGATGTCGAACCCGATTGCGTAGTCACCGCGGGTAAGCGAGATGCGGGCCGATTGCGGGTGCGTCGCGCGCGAGGCGTATCCCATGCTGGCCACCAGGTCCACGTCGCCCTTCAGGCCGTCTTCGGCGATCAGGATCCTGCGATTGGCGTCTTCGAGGCCCTCGCGGGTGTTCGCCAGGTCGAGCCGCGTCCCCAGGGCCTTGGCCGTAGCGTCCTCAAGATCGAACTCGCGCTGCTGGAGCCCCGCGGCGCCGAGCCGGTCAAGTTCACGCGGCTCAAGCGCTACCTCCGCCGTGACGGGGATGCCGAGGGTGATCTTGAAGGCGTCGAGGTCGTTCGTGTAATTCTCGCGCTCGACGATCCAGCTGTTGTAGGCGGCGAGTTCGTCCTGCCGCGCCTGGTCCACCTGGAACTCGGCCATCCGCTCGGCCTTGGCGAGCCACTCGGCGCGCTCGCGGCCGCGCTTCAGGCTCAGGTAGTTCTGCCAGTTGTTCATCACGACGTCGCGCTGCTGCAGAACCCGCAGGTACTGCGAGGCGATGCCGACGGCGAACTCCTGCTCGAACCGGGCGAACGTCCGGATGGCATAGACGGCGTTGCGCTCGGCCTGGAGCAGGTTCTCCTGGACGATTTTGCGCCCGGCGCCGCGCCACAGCGGCTGCGTGAGGCTGAACTCCAGCGCCGAATCCACCGTGTCGCCCAGTTCGCGGTTCAGATATTTCAGTGCCGCAATGCCCAGGCCGCCCGCGACGACCGCCCCGTCCGCCAGCGCCTGCGTCACGCCGACGTCGGCCGTCGGGTCCCACGACCGCTGACGGCCACCGTCCTGCTCGTTCACGAAGTCCACCGTGCCGGTGGCGAACGGGTGCGGACGGAACAGGTAACGCTCGAACGTCAGCGCCAGGGCCGTCAGGTACACGGTCTCTTTCTGGGCCTGATAGTTGCGGCTGGCGCGGACGGCGACGCGCAGGGTGTCGGCCATGGCGAGGCGGGCGGCGGCGGGGCCCGGCTCCGGAACGGGCGGGGGAAGGTTCTCGGGCACCACCGTCTCGAACGTGGCCCCCGGCTCCGTCGCCGCGTCGGCCGCCGGCTCCGGACGCTCGGGGACGGGCGGCGCCGGGATCCGCGGCTTCGAGCGCGCCGTCTCGAGCATGTCCGGCAGGTCAACGGTTGGCCGGACCGTGAAGTCGTGGACACGGCCGAGCGTCTTGGCGCTGGTGTCGGCCACGATGCCGTACACCTCGCGGTCGGCGTCTGCGGTGTAGTGAGACGGGGAGCAGCCGGCCGCCAGCGCGGCCAGGCAACCGATAGCAACGACGGTTCGTGCGTGCATCGTTCGGTCTCACCCGGCGCCCCACGCCCAAGGGCCGCTCACGCGGTCCGTGTCAGGGGGGCCGCTCTCACGGGTTGCATCTGCAAGGAACCGATTCTAACGGCGCGCGGCGGCAAACGCAACCGCGGAGATGGCGAAAACGCCGCTCTGCGGCTGCAAGTGCGCAAACCATCTTCCTCCGACGGCATCAAACGCCGACGACGCGCAGCAGGTTCCTCTCCGCTTGCTTCTATAACGTCGCCTTAGAGCAGTTCACGTTCAACTGTAGCAGGGCATTGCGCGGTGGGTCTCCCGACCCACCGCGCTGGAATGCTGATCTTCCCGCTGCTACGGGCGCGGCGGGTCGGGAGACCCGCCGCGCAATATGCTACATGCAATCGTGAATCGCTCTAGCTTCAGATAGGCCCGAGATTCCAGCAAGAAGTTGACCCTATGGCCGACCCCATCGTGGTAAGTCCCGTCAAAGGGTGGTTATTCGACGCGCATCACAAGAGGTATGAGTAGATGGGACCGCTGCTGAGTCGCAAGGCGTAACGTCGGCCTTGAGGCGCGCTGCTATGCGTCGCCTCGAAGGCTTGGTTGGGCTCAATCCACTTTCTCGTGAAGTTCAAGCAGTACATGCATGAACGCCGGGCCGCCCGTGATGGCTTCGTAGTGATTGTGCTGGTTGGTCGCTCTGGGTAGCGGCAAGCCGTCGCCAAGAAACAGTTCAACGCCGAGCCGCCCGAAATGGTCGGCGCGGTCGAGATACTTCTTCTCCCCGCTGATCTCATGCGCGTTGAGCATCAAACTTATCACCTCGGCGAAGGCGCCCGGCTTGAGAACCTGCTTGCCGTCGGGTTCGGCCGCCAGGTACTGGTCAGCGGCGGCCAGTATCAGTTTCCCGTACTTCGCAGCCAGTTCCTTGTGGTCCTTTTGGATCTGGCGGAACCGCGAATAGCACGCATTCGCCATACCGGCGTGCGTGCCATGGCCGTAGCCTGTGGCCCAGATGGCTGTGTAGGGTTTGTTCGTTGACCGGTGCCTTGGTTCGCCCGTCTCGGTGTGTAGCGTGGCGGCGAACCCACCACGCGAGGTGATCTTGTGCGGCATCTTGTGGAAGTCGGCGTCCTGTTTCAGGGCAAGTTTTTTGATCCGCTGCGCCAGGTCCGGCTTCACGTGCGGCGCAGCCTCCCAGATGCACCTGGCAAGTTCGAGGTTGCTGTCTGACCAGACATAGTCCTTCCCCCTGTGTGCGGGGAGGTAGCCGGTCTTCGTCTGCGCCATGTTCTCTTCCATGCGACGGACCAGGCAGGTAATGGCAGTGATCATCTCTTCTCGCCGATCCCGACCGGCATTCTCCTTGCGTCCGTAGGCATCGGCCCAGTTGACGATCAACTGTCCCGCGTAGCGTGGATAATCATTGCCGCCGCCAGGACCATGGCTTGACCATCGGGCATGGCGGGAGAAATCGCCAGTTTCCTTGCTCCTGATCTGATGATCCCATTGACCGACGGCAAATCGCCAGCAGGCGTCCGGGGCGAGTCGATAGCACTGATCCCAGAATGGCCATTCGCCGCAAATCTCGTGGCACTTGTCCGCGCCACCCATGCCTTCGCGGTTGAAATCCCAGTAGATGTGCTCACCCCAGGCCATCAGGCCGGTCTTGGGGCTCTGGCAATGGGTGAAGAAGTACTTCAACGCTCTATCCGCTTCGGCCGCGTAGGTGTTGTTGCCGGTGAGTTTGGTCAATTCGTAAAGCAGTGCATAGAGACCGTATTCCGTCTGCGGATTGGCGCCGCTGAGCGAACGGTCCCCCTCGCGCACCCCGGGAATGCCGGGCATCTTGCCGACCTTCATGGTCTTGCGGTCCAGGGCCGAGGCGAACAATGGACTGTGCTCCTTGCCATAGGCATCGCGCCCGTCTTTGATCGTGGCGTTGGCGTACGCCCTTACTAGGCCCAGGTAGTCAGGACGTTGCGCGTTTACAGGGTCTTCAGCCTCCTCTCCTGCTGCCGCGGTCAGACATACCATTAGAAAAACTACCAGAATGAATGCTTCGGGTAGATAACTGTGCTTACGCATAGTGAGATCTCCCCGGATCCTTCGTGCCCAACGACAAAGCCAGCGGCGCGGCTTGTCCGCGTCCCCGCGCTCTACGTTTCGAAGAGGGTCACGTCTGGGTCGCCGGCCATGACGGCGGCAAGGGGGGCGTCGGTGTCGGGAAGCGGCCCGACGACACAAAACTCCGCGGCCAGGCCCTCGCGCAGGTCGCCTACGCGGTCGTCCATGCCGAGGGCGCGGGCGCCGCGCGAGGTGGCCATCGCCAGCAGCGTCTTCGGATCAGCATCCGGTTCGCGGGACGCGAGGAACCTCGCCTCGTCCAGGATCGAAAGGCTGGGGCTGGAGGCGAGGCTGTCGGTTCCCAGGCACACGTTGACGCCGGCCGCCAGCAGCCGCCGCCACGGGTGATTCGCGTGCTTGAAGAAGGCGTGGCTCCGTGGACAATAGACGACGGACGAACCGCTTTCGGCCAGGATGTCGATCTCCTCGTCGGTCAGGTAGTTGCCGTGGGCCACCAGGACGGGCCCGTTGAAGAACCCCGCCTCGGCCAGCATCGCTATCGGCCGCACCCCCGCCGGCTTGAGGTCGGGCGGCAGAAACTTCAGCCGCGATAGCCATTCGTGAAGGCTTCCCTCGCCGCGCTCGATGAAAGCGATTTCGTCCTGCGTCTCGTGCAGGTGCGTCGAGACGGGCCAGCCGCGCGCATCGGCCTCGCGGCGGGCACGCACGAAAACTTCCACGCCCACCGTGTACGGGGCGTGCGGCGCGAGGCCGACGGCCGCGCCGGTGGTCTGCCGCAGCGCCTCGAGCGCCGCGACGGTTTCATCGACATGCCTGAGCCCGGCCTCGCCGAAGCGGAGCAGTTCGCCGAAGACACGCCAGCGCGGCGCGCCCGCGCCGAGTGCCTCGTCGCACTGCGGCTGGGTCGTGACATCTGCTCCCGCGACGGTGCCGGCGGCGAGGCTCTCGGCGGCGCCGCGCGCCACGGCGCGGCGGACGGCGGTCCTGGTCCGCGGATAGCGGCGTACGGCGAGGCGCCCTATCCAGGCGGCGAAGTTCGCCGTCGGCCGGAACTTGCCCGCCATGTCCGAAAGGCCCAGGTGCGCGTGGGCGTTGACGAGGCCCGGCAGAAGGGCGGCGGCGGGGAACTCCTCAACCGTATCGCTCGGCCCAACGTGCGGGCGAATCTTCGACCACGCTCCGACGCGGACGATCCGCCCGTCGGCCGCCACCACGGCGCCGTCGTCGATGACGCGGCCGTCGGCGCCGATGACCCAGCGCGCGCGGCAGATCGTCGCGATGTCGGGCATGACGGGGCCTTTTACCGCTCCCTTACGGTCGCGGCTAGTCGGGGACGCCTGAGGCTTGTGGCTTATGTCGTGTACTCGGCGTTGATCTTGACGTAGTCGTAGGTGAGGTCGCACGTCAGGAATCGTGCGCGGCCGGCGCCGGCGCCGAGGTCGAGGTGCACGTCGATCTGGCGTGCGGCCATGACGGCCTTCAGTTGCGTCTGGTCGGTCTGGACGGGGGCGCCTCGGTCGAAGATGACCAGGCCGCCCAACGCGAGTCGCATGGTTTCCGGGCCGCTGGAGATGCCGGCGTATCCGGCGGCCGAGACGATGCGGCCCCAGTTGGGGTCTTCGCCGAAGAAGGCGCACTTGACGAGCGGCGAGTTGGCGATGGCGCGGGCGGCGGCGCGGGCCTCGTCGTCCGTGGCGGCGCCCGTGACGCGGATCTCGATCCGCTTGGTTGCGCCCTCGGCATCGTCGATGATCTGGAGGGTCAGGCAATCGCACACGGCCGTGACGGCGGCCTCCAGCGCGGCGGCCTCGCCGGAACCGGCCGCCATGGGCGCGGCGCCTTCGCTCCCCAGGCCGCTCGCGAGGATGCACAGCATGTCGTTGGTCGACGTGTGCCCGTCAACGGTCAGGCAGTTGTAGGTAGCGTCGGCGGCGCGGCGAAGGATGTCCTGAAGCAGGGGCGACTCGACGGCGGCGTCGGTCGTCAGGAACCCCAGCGTGGTGGCCATGTTCGGCGCGATCATGCCGACGCCCTTGGTCGCGCCGGCGACGGTCACGGTGCGGCCGGCCAGTTCGATCTGCACGCCGGCCTGTTTCGGCACGGTGTCGGTGGTCATGATGGCGCGGGCGAAGGCCAGGTCGGCGCCGGGGCCTGCGGCGAGGTTCGCGACGGCCCGGTCGATGCCGGCCCGGATCTTCTCCATCGGCAGCAGGTGTCCGATGACGCCGGTCGAGCCGACCAGGACCGCTTCGGCGGCGCACCCGATGCGCTCTGCCGCGCGGCCGGCCATCTCGCGGGCATCGGCCAGGCCTTGCCGGCCGGTGGCGGCGTTGGCGTTGCCGCTGTTGGCCACGACGGCGCGGACGCCTGCTCGCTTGCCCAGATGGTCGCGGCACACCAGGACCGGCGCGGCGCAGAGTTTGTTCTGCGTAAAGACGGCGGCGGCCGTGGCCTCGACGTCGCAGGCGAGGACGGCCACGTCGAGTTCGTCGGAGCCCTCTTTGACTCCCACCGCGGCGGCGCCCGCGCGGAAACCCTTGGGCGACGTCACGCCAAGGGCGGAGTCCACCTTCAATTCGCCGGTGTATTTCATCTCAGACCTGCCGTTTCATCGTGCCCGAACATCAGGTTCATGTTCTGGAGGGCCTGCCCGGCGGCGCCCTTCGTGAGGTTGTCCACGACGGCGCTGACCACGACGCGCCCGCCGGCGAGGGTCGGAAAGACATGGACGTAGTTCGTGCCGGCGATGTGCTTGGTGGCGGGCGGCTCGTCACGGACCACCACGAACGGCTCGGCGTCGTAGGCGGCGTGGTAGAGTTCGGCCAGACGCTCGCGCGTAAGGTCCTGGAGCGGTTTGGCGTAGATGGTCGATTCGATGCCGCGGTCCATGGGCGCCAGGTGCGGCACAAAGAGCACGTCCACGCCGGTCCCGGCGAGGTACGAGAGTTGCTCGGCGATCTCGGGCTGGTGCCGGTGGGCGCCGATGGCGTAGGCCTGAAGCGACTCGTTGCACTCGGGGTAGTGGGTCAGGAGTTTGGGCGTGCGGCCTGCGCCGCTGGCGCCGCTCTTGGCATCCACGATGATGTCGTGCGTGTCAATAAGGCCCTCGCGCACGAGCGGCGCGAGGCCCAGGATCACGCCCGTCGGATAGCACCCGGGGTTGGCGATGAGTTGGGCGGGACGGATCTCGTCGCGGTACAGTTCCGGCAGTCCGTAGACGGCGTCGGCCAGGTTGGCCTCGTCGGGCGGCGTGGCGTAAACCTTCTCGTACAGGCCGGGCGTCTTGAGACGGTAGTCGGCCGAGAAGTCGATGACGCGCGCCCCGGCCTCCAGGAGCGGCCCGGCGTAGGTCATGCTGGCCGTGTGGGGCAGGGCGAGGAAGACGACCTCGCAGCCGTCGGCCAGCGCCTCGGCGTCGGCCGGGGTGATACGGATGTCGAGGCGGCCGGCGAATTGGGGGAACAGTCGGGCCAGCGGCCCGCACTTGTCGGGCAGGTCGGCCAGGGCGACGATTTCGGCGCCCGGATGGCCCAGGAGCAGGCGCATGAGGTCTGCGGCCGCGTAACCGCTGGCTCCGATGATTCCGACGCGGGTCATGGTGATGCCTCCCTTTTCTGAAGTTGGTGCGCGGCCCGTATGGGCCGCGAATGCGTGCGCTCGTGCGCGGCGGGTACGGACCGCGCTCGAAGTTGAGAGGAGTTGCCTGAAATCGTTACTCCTCGTCGGTCTTGCGCTCGAGGAGGTCGCCGAAGCGTTTGTTGATGGCCAGGGCCGGGTCGAGCGGCACTTCGACGGGTTGGCAGTCCTCGGGAATCGAGATCGTCGGCTTGGGTTCGATCTTCTTGCCCTCGAACTGGGGCAGCCACCGGCGCTGCGCCTCGAGCATCTCGCTGCACATGTCGCGGATTTCCTTGAGCGTCAGGACCGCCCCGGCGAGCGGGTCCATGGCGGCGGCGTGGACGACGTGCTCGGTGTCGCCCGTCAGGGCCGCCTCGGCCGTCAGAATCTGCTCCTGCACGTTGCTCATGCAGCAGGCGGCCAATTGCGGCGGCAGGGCGCCGATGCGCGTCGGATGAAACCCGCAAGAGTCGGCGAACGTCGGCACCTCCACGCAGCACCCGTCCGGAAGGTTCGTGATGTAGCCCTCGTTGCGGACGTTGCCCATGAACCGGAACGGGGTGCCCGTGACGACGGCTTCCATGATGTAGGAGCAGTACTCGACGCTGCGGGACTCGATCTTGGGGTCCTCGAACTCCAGCGGATCGTGCTTGGCGTACTTGACGGCCAGGGCCTTCGAGTACTTGTAGTAGGCGCCGCTCTCGCCGCCGAACGACGGCTCGTCGCAATACAGGTCCAGGGCCTTGGCGTTCTTGCGGAACCAGGGGAGGTACTCCGAGAGGTGCCCGGTGCTTTCGGTCATGAAGTAGCCGAAGTGGCGGAACACTTCGCCGCGCACCTTCTCGTTCTTGTAGTACTCGGGTTTCTCGAACACCTCGCGCAGGTGCGGGTACAGGTCGCGCCCTTTATGCTGGAGCATCAGGAACCAGTCCATGTGATTGATGCCGCCGCAGGTGAAGGTGATCTCTTCCTTCGGCACGCCGCAGTATCCGGCCAGGAGGTCGAGCGTCGTCTGCACGCCGTGGCACAGGCCGACGAACGGCACGCCTGTCGCTTTGCCGAGCGCCAGGCAGTTGGCCGCCATCGGGTTGGCGTACTGGAGCATGACGGCCCCGGGCTTGGCGACCTCCTCCATGTCGCGGGCGACCTTGATGAGTTCCGGCATGACCCGCAGACACCGGAACAGGCCGCCGGGACCGAGCGAGTCGCCGATGCACTGGTCCACGCCGTACTTCAGCGGCACCTCGTAGTCGACGGCGTAGGCGTCGAAGCCGCCGATCTGGAAGATGACCACGATGAAGTCGGCGTCGGTGATGGCCTCGCGCCGGTCGAGCGTGGCCGTGACGGTGCCCGGCACGTTGTTCTCCTTGAGCATGCGCTCGGCGAACTTCTTCATGCGCCCGATCTTGGGCGTGTCGGGGTCCATCAGGGCGAACTCGCTGCCGGCCAGGGCAGGCGTCGCCATGATGTCGCTCATCAGGGTCTTCGTGAACACGACGCTCCCGGCGCCGATGAAAGCGATCTTCTTCGACATGGTTGGTCTCCTCTCCGATCCGAACGTCACGCCCAATTTGCGATACCCGCGACCCTTCGGCGGCGTCGCACGGCGGGGCCATCTCGGCCGCGGGGCCAGACGCCGATTCTACCGTGCCCGCCGGGCCCTTTCAAGACGGTGTGCGGCCAGGATTGGGTGTGACCACGGATTATGGCAGGTGTCGCGCCGTCAGGCAAAAAGGTTCCAGGAACCTTTTCTGCGTAGCACCCTCCGGGCCTTTCAGGGAAAAGGTTCCTGGAACCTTTTTGCCCTGCCGCCCGCCAGTGAAAAGAGTCACACCCCCAGGATTTCGCGCGTGACTGTAGCGGCCTGCTGCCGGCACGGGGCCGTGCCGAGGGTTTTCCGCAATTTTCTGGATTTTGGATTTGACTTCCGCCGATTCTGAGCATATGCTCATAATGGCGACCCAGGCCGAAGTGCTGCCCTGGGCCCTGTAGCCCGCCGCAAGGCGTAAAGGAGATCACCAGTGGGGCGACGTCCAAGACCACGCATTGTACGCCACTGGCCGGACGCCGTCTATTACAAGCCGCAGGGCGTGCCGCTGCGTGTCCTGGCCGAGGTCGTCCTGGGGTTCGACGAACTGGAGGCCCTGCGGCTGGCGGACCGGGAGGGTCTCTCGCAGGAGGAGGTCGGCCGGCAGATGAACGTGTCTCGCGCCACGGCCGGCCGCATCCTCGCCCAGGCCCGGCTGAAGGTGGCCGACGCCCTCGTCACGGGCAAGGCGCTGCGAATCGAAGGCGGCCCGGCGTTTCCGCCGCCCGGCCCACCGATGGCACCCGTCCCGGGTTTCGGCCCCGGACTCAGGCGCCGCAGGCGGCGCGGAAGAGGCTGTGGTCGCGGCCACGGGCAAGGCGGCCAGCCGCCCATGGGACCATAGATACTCGCAATGGAAAACGAGGGGTAACATAAGAAAGGAGGTCCCTGTTTGGCGTGCTCTCGAAGCGATGTCATTTCGACCGAGCCCTCGCCAAAGGCGAGGGCGAGCGGAGAAATCTCGTCGTCCGGACACGCATAACGGCGAGATTCCTCGACTCGCTTCGCTCGCTCGGAATGACACGCTAAACACGTA
>JAUVZF010000019.1 GCA_030602705.1 Planctomycetota bacterium | reverse complement strand
GACTGCAGGCTTCTGTTACCCGCATTCTACAAGGACTTCGAGGCCTTTGCTATGCGCGGACCGGCAGATCTCGTGAATAATGTGGGCTAACAATCTCCGGCCCCCTCCCTCCATTTTGTTAGAACTCTAACAACTTTTCGGTCCCTGCGGCGTCGCGCTCGCCGGTTGCGTTTCGGCCTTGTGCACTTACATCAATTTTGCCCCCTTCAAAACCCCTCAAAAACGGAACAAAACGGAACAAAAACGGAACAAAACGGACACATAAATCGCAAAAACGGATCAAAAACCAGCGCGTTTTGCCTTACCTATCTTAACATTTGGGCCCAAATCACCCCTCACGGCCCAGAAACAAGGCTCGGAGCCAAAAAAAACGCGCATTTGACCGTTTCGGCAAGGTCAAAATTGACGTAAGTGTTATGCAACACGCCGCATGTTTGGGCCAGCCAGACAGGCTTGCCGCCGCGCCTGCGGCCGGCGCACGGCCTTCGGGCGGCTTCGTTGACCGGCGCGTGTTGTCTTGGCGTCCTGCCGAGGTTATAATCACAGCAGCCGAGAGGCCTGTACTACAACGGTTCCCGTTAGCCGGAGGCCGGCCATGATCACGCCTTGCCGTCATCGTTTCACCTGGGCTGTCCTGCCGGCGTTAGCCGCCGCCAGCATGTGCCTGGTCGCTTCCTGTTCGGCCGAGGAGGCCACACCCGGCTCAACCGCTGCCGCCGAAGCCCCCCCCGACGCCAACGTGAAGGAGCATGCCATGTCTGCCGAACCGGCGCCGCCTGAGCCCGCGGCGGCCAGGCCCTCAGAGCCGAAGGTCGCCGAGGCCAATGCCTCTGCGCCCGGCGGCAAGGTCCACGCTTGCGCCGGGGCAGGGCGGTGGTTCCCGGCCGACCCGGACCGGCTCGGCCGCCTCGTGGACGCTTATCTGTCGGTTCAGCCGCCCGATCTGGGGGCGCCGCCGGTCGCACTCATTGTGCCGCATGCCGGCTACCAGTACTCCGGCTCCGTCGCGGGGAAGGCGTACGTGACGGTCAAAGGGGGCGCGTACAAGCGGGTCATTCTAATCGGCCTCAGCCACCAGATGCGCATCCGCGGCGCCACCGTCTTGCGCGTGGACGCCTACGAGACGCCGCTCGGCAGCATCCCGGTGGATATCGAGGCAAGGGACGCCCTGCTGCGGTGTCCGGTGGTAACAGAGCAGCCCGCCCCCCATAAGACGGAGTGGTCGTGCGAGAACCAACTGCCGTTTCTCCAGCGTGCCATCAAGGACTTCCGCATGGTCGAACTGCTCGTGGGCGACCTGACGGACGAGCAGCGCTCGACCCTTGCCGATGCCGTTCGCCCCCTGACCGCAGACGGGACTCTACTCGTCGTCAGCAGCGATTTCACGCATTACGGGCCGAACTTCGGCTACGTGCCGTTTCACGACAACATCGCAAAGAACCTCCAGGCGCTCAACAACGTGGCCGTCTACCGCATCACCCAGATCGACCTTCCCGGTTTCAAACAGCACCTGACTCGCACCAGGGACACGATCTGCGGCCGCAACCCCATCTGCCTGCTCCTTAAGATCGTTGAGCCGTGGCAAGACGTCCGTGCCGCTCCCGTGGCAATGGACACCAGCGGCCGGCAGACCGGCGACTGGACGAACTCCGTGACCTACACGTCGATCGCCTTCTGGCGGGCAGGGGAGGGCCTGACGGACGCAGAGAAACAGACGCTCCTGCGCCTGGCACGCGAGGCCGTCTCGCACTTCCTCAAAACGGGCGAGAAACCCAAGGTGGATCCGGCCAAGTACCAACTGACGGCGGCCCTGAAAGCACGCGGCGCCGCATTCGTCACGCTGAAGAACGCCGGACGACTCCGCGGATGCATCGGCCACATCGTGGCCGTCGGGCCGCTGTACGAGTCGATCATCCAGAACACCTGCCAGGCCTGTAAGGACCATCGGTTTGTGGGCAATCCGATTACGGAAGCCGAAGCGCCGGCCCTGACGGTCGAGATCTCCGTCCTCTCGCCGACGCGCCGTGTGCACGATCTCGAGACGATCGTCGTCGGGCGCGACGGCCTCATCATGGCGCGCGGCCGCAACCGGGGCGTCTTCCTGCCGCAGGTCCCCGGCGAACAGGGGTGGGACCGCACGCAGTACCTCACACACCTGTGCGGCAAAGCGGGGCTGCCGAGCGACGCCTGGAAGGATCCGCAGACGGAGGTCTCCCGGTTTACCGCTCAGGTCTTTCACGAGGAAAAGCCGAAAAAATGAGTTGCCGGCCGGTCGCGGGCGCTCGTGCCCGGCCGGAAGGAAGAGGCGACGATGACCCGCTGTTCCGACAGGATGACGCGGCGCACCTTTCTGGCCCGCGCGGCAGCCACCTCGACGGTCGCGGCAAGCGCCGCGTCGGCGCTCCCGTTGGCGTCGTGCGCCGAGTCGCCGCCGCCCTCGCCGAACAGGTCGCGCGTCGTCATTATCCGTCACGATGCCCTGGCGGCCGACGGGCAGGGCCCTGCGCCGAAGCGTGTCCGCGAACTGCTCGACGAGGCCGCCCGCGCCCTGGCGGGCGACGCGAAGGCGGCCGATGCCTGGGCCCGGTGGTTCAAGCCCGAGGACCGTCTCGCCGTCAAGGTGAACTGTCTGGGACTGCCGACGAAGCCCGCGGTCGCGTTGGGGTTGGCCGCAGCGGTGGGCGCCATCGGCCTGCCCCCCGAGCGCGTCACGCTGTGGGACCGGACCAGCCGCGAACTCAGGGCTGCCGGCTACACGCTCAAGGGAACCGGCGACGGCGTCCGGTGTTTCGGCACCGACGCGCTGAGTTCCCGCCCGGGCGGCGGGTACTCGGCCGACGTGTACACGAGCGGCGCGACCGGCAGCCTCATCAGCCGCATCGTTCTCGACGAGTGCACGGCGCTGGCGAGCGCGGCGATCCTCAAAGACCACAACCTGGCCGGCATCACGGGGGTGATGAAAAACTTCTACGGCGCCATCCACAACCCGAACAAGTACCACGACGACGGGTGCGATCCGTTCATCGCGGATGCCTGCGCGCAGAAACCCATCCGCGACCGCCTTCGACTGGTCCTCTCCGACGCCACCCGGCCGCAGTATCACGGCGGTCCGGCCCCGCGACGCCAGTGGCAGTGGCCGTACGGCGGCCTGATCCTGAGCACCGACCCCGTTGCGGCCGACCGCGTGGGGTGCGAGATTCTGGAGCGAAAGCGCGCCGCCGTGGGGATGAAACCCTTCGAGGCCGAGAAGCGGCCCGCCCGGCACATCGCAAGCGGCGAGGCGCGCGGCCTGGGAACGGCAAAACTCGAACGCATCGAAGTCGTTAGTATCGGTAGAGTGTGGTTGGACGTGGGATGAATACGGAGCCCTCCACAACCCGCCGCGAGTTCCTGCGAGCCGCCGGGGCGGGGGCCTGCGCACTGTGCGCCGCGCGGGTGCTCGCCGAGGACGTCGCCGGCAGCGGCGTGACCGACGGCGCCCATCCGCAGGCCGCCGTCCGCGACGCCATGTGGTTCGAGCGGCTGCCCGATAAGGCGGTCCGCTGCACCCTGTGCCCGCGCGAGTGCGTCGTGGCCGAGGTCGAACGCGGGTACTGCGGTGTCCGCGAAAACCAGGGCGGCGACTACAAGACCCTCGTCTACGGCAACCTGTGCAGCATCAACATCGACCCGATCGAGAAGAAGCCCCTGTATCATTACCTGCCGCGGACGACGGCCCTGAGCGTCGCGACCGCCGGCTGCAACATGGAATGCAAGTTCTGCCAGAACTGGCGGATCAGCCAGTACCGGCCCGAACAGGTTGAGAGCCTCCTGATTCCGCCCGAGAACCTCGTCCGCATCGCCCGGACGCGAGCAGCGCCCACGATGGCCTTCACCTACAGCGAGCCGGTGGTCTTCTACGAATACATGCACGATGCGGCCGCCGCCGGACGCGCCCGCGGCGTCGGCAGCGTCATGATCTCGAACGGCTATATCCGCGAGCCCGCCCTCCGGCAACTGTGTAAGCATCTGACCGGCGTCAAGGTGGACCTGAAGGCCTTCACCGAGAAGTTTTACACGCAGCAGTGTGCCGCCCACCTGAAGCCGGTGCTTGAAGCGCTCGAGGTGCTTACGGACATCGGCATCCACACGGAGGTCGTGGTCCTGCTGATCCCGACGCTGAACGATTCTCCGGCCGAGACCGCGCAGATGGCCAAGTGGCTCGTCTCGCACATGGGCCGGGACGTACCGCTCCATTTCTCACGGTTCCACCCCACCTATCGCGTGAAGAACCTGCCGCCCACGCCCATTGCGACGCTCGACCGCGCCCGCAAGATCGCGATGGACGCCGGTCTGCGCTACGTCTACGTCGGCAACGTGGCGTTTCACGAAGGCAGCAACACCTACTGCCCGAAATGCGGAAAAGTGGTCATCAAGCGGGTCGGGTACAACACCGACGCCTCCGGCCTGCGCGACGGCGGCTGCGCCTCGTGCGGCCAGAAGATTCCCGGCGTCTGGACGCGGGAGCAGGCCCTGGCCTTCAAGCCGAAACCGGCGAAGGGGCCGAAGACGAGCCCTGCGCCCGCCGACGCTGCTTCGTCTTAGCACGAATCAAGGTATGTGTCACTGGAACTCGGGAACTCGCTGGAACTCGAATCGTCTGCAGGACCGGGCGGCGGTCGGGCAACGGTACCAGCGGGGGTCAGTTGTCGTTCAGGCCGAACTCCCGCGACATGAGTACCTCCTTCCAGTGGGTCTCCCTGTCGATCACGTAGTCCTTTGCGGAGTTCAGGTCGCAGACCTCAAGCAGCGAGAATTGCAGGTGCATGACGTGGTCCTTGCCCTTCGTCTGAAATAGTTCCCTCAGTTCCTTGTTGCCCCCGTGGCCGGACTTCACATAGGAGCACCAGCGCTGCCAGATCCCTTCACCGCCATACGCGCTACCGACGTAATGCTTGCCCGTTTTCGTGTCGGTGACCAGATACACCCCGGAGACGTTGGAGAGGGCCGTCTTCCATGATGGGTTGGCTTGGTTGACCACGGTTCTCAGGAAACGGTACGAAAGAAGGACTTGATTGAAACCTGGAAAGTCTCCAATGGTCATCCTTCGGTCAAGAATGGCCAGGACGTGGAGCCTGTCCGCGTACTTGGGCCCGCGTAGGTACGAGGCCCGGAAGGTTTTTTCGAACCAGATGATGGCGCGGCCAATGAGGTCGTCGAGCCCTGGCAAAGGCCGTGTCTCGTACGTGAAGCACCTTTCCTTCCACCGGCCGGGCTTCACACCAAGGACCTCGTAGACGCCGACAAAGAGCCAACGGTGACCATGGAGGTGGATCAGGGAGATGATCTGCTGGCACTTAAAGTTTTCTTGGTTCTGGTCTTCCTGCCATTCCTGAAACGCCCCATCGAAGAACGCTTCGAGCGGCGTAGGATTCGATCCCGTGGCACAGTGGATCTTGAAATCGTGAAGCTCCACGCCCGCGAGTCTGATCAGGTCAGTGAGTTTGATCATGGCCATTCGAGTTCCCTCGAGTTCCCAGTTTCGGTGACACACACCTTATCTCTTCGGTTGCCGCGCATTGGCGTATGTTCCGGGGATAAGATACTTAATTCGGTTCGTTCACGTCTCGTCGTTTTGTTCGCCGTGCGCTGTTTCCTCCGACGATATCATCGCATGAAGTTCCTTAATGGCCCGGTCAAGATCGTGAACATCTAGCATTAGTTGGTCAACCTCGCGCTTTGATTCCTCCGTGAGTTCGCGCCCGTGGGCAGCGGCCTTGTCCATGATGGTCCTGGCCTGGCACTCCAAGGCCCGCTTTTCTCGGGTTCTCTGGGCAAGCTCCGCCATGGCCTTCGCCCTGGCCGTATCCACCCCAAGAAGGGCGGCTTTCATGAAAATACCGGCAGCAAGCAGGACAATGATGCGGATGATGGGCAGCAGCACGACGAAGCGAGCTGCGAAGAACGCTAGGGGCAAAAGCCAGATAATGTGCAGTTTACTGAGCGGAGCAAATAAAAACAGGATAGCAATGATCCACCAGAATAAAGCCTGTACTATAGTAATCCAATCTATAGGGGCAGCCAGCCGAGTGTATTTTCGTAAGCCTGTAACGAAACTCAGCGCAAGAAAAACACAAAATGCCCAAGCAACCCACCCCAGAATCGTCAGCGCTATTGTCATCTTAGCCGCCTTCGTCCTGCGAGCTTGATAATAATCGGCGAGTTCCGGTCACACACTCTATCTCTCGCTTGCCGCACCGCGGGATACGATGCGGCACGCCCGGCAGGGCGACTCGTGCGATGCGGCTCATGTGGCCACGCTATCGCCCCGGCCGTTTCGCGTCAAGATGAATCAGGATGTGTGTCGTCCCGGCCGGGAGTCCCAACCTTGCCGGGCAGGCCTCATCGTGGTGACTTGGCTCGCATCGTAGCCGCCAGTCCTACTTGGACGGCACTCAGCGCCTTGATAGCCACCACGGCCAGGCACGCGCCGCTGACGCCGAGGATGGGCACCAGCAGCGTGCCCGTCGCGAGGGCTCCCAGGCACGCTCCCACGTGGTCCGCCGCGTCGATGGCGCCGGCGGTGCGGCCGGTAGTGGTGCCCCGCTCCTTGAGCGCAACGGCAGCGGCCAGCGGGAACACGAGTCCGCCGAGGATGCCCGATATCCCTACCAGCGCGAACGTGGTAACCTGCACCGGCCAGTCGGCCGCCGAACGCCTCAGCAGCGCGAGGCCTAGCACCAGGCCGGCCGCAAAGACGGTCAGCGCCACGTCCAGCGCTACAACGGTTCGCAGGCCCGGCCCCCGGGATGGGTCCGCCGATGCGCGGCGAAGACGCCGGTTCATCAGGTAACTGCCGATGACCAGGCCGAACATGAACACGCCTATCACCAGCCCCACCATGCTGTACACGTAGCCGTAAAGCGTCTGGAAGGTGTGCAGCAGAACGATCTCCAGGGCCATTGAGGCGAACCCCGTCGTGCCGACCGACCAGAGCAGGGCCGTCCGGCGTATGCCCCGCCTGCCGCGCGCCAGGCCAACCACCGCCGCCAGCGCCGTCAGGACAACGACGCAGAGAATGACCCACTCGAATCGCAGCCGCATGAGCGCGCCAAGAACGTCGGCGCGGTGTTCGGCCGGGGCGTCCGGCGTGGCGTGAGCGGCGGCGCTCTGCTGAAGCCAGTACCGCACGTGATAGAGCGCCGCTGCCGGCCGCTCATCGGTGTTGGTGAATCTCGGTGGATGCTCTGCCAGCGCCCGCCGGACACCCGCCCGTTTCTCAGCATCCAGCAGGTCGGATGCCCCCATGAACCAGTCGGGGTCGAAATGGTGTGGCTCCACCCCGCGGTCCCAGTAGCGTTTTGCCAGTTCCTCGCCCGTTTCGACAAGGATGCCCTCGCGCTTGGCCGCGAAGCATCGCATCGGCCTCCCGAACGTCAGAAGAACGTCCGGAAAGACCCGCTTCAGTGGAACCACGATGCTGCCGGCGTAGGCGGCCGGCTCTTCGCTCCAGTAGCCCACGGGCGTCGTGAGCGTGAAGACAAGGACGCCGTCGTCGGCCATGGCACGAAAGAGTTCGCCGAAGAACTCCTCCGTGTAGAGCCGCGCCTGAAGCGTTGAGGCGGGTTCCGGCGCTGCCAGAATGACAAGGTCGTACCGGTCGCCGCGTGCAGCGGCATGCTTGACGAAACGCCGCGCATCGGCGAAGTGGACCTGCCCCAGACCGTCGAGCGAGTCCAGTGCGTTGCGGTCGGCGTCGTCCAGATGCTCGCGGATCATCAGAAGGAGGTCTCTGTCGAGCGTCACGTAATCGAGGCGCTGGGGCTCGTGGCACAGCAGTTCCTTGAGCATTCCTTCCGCCCCGCCGCCCAGAACGAGCATCCGCTTGGGGTCGGGGTGCTGACAGGCGGCCAGGTGTGCGTCGATGGCAAGTTGCCCGTGGTTCGGCCACGTGGCATCGACAAGGCCGTTGGTGTAAAGGGTGAACTGTTCGCCCAGGTGCCCGAGGGCAACGTTCTGGTACCGTGTATCCTTGGACCGAACCAGTTGGAGCGCTTTGGCGAAACTTGCCCAGCGCCAGCGGACCGTTGCCTCGTCGAGGCGGCGGGCCACGCCCTCCGTGACGAGCATCCCCTGGGCCACCGCGAGGGCGAGCGGAATGAACCGCGCCCATCCGGTCTCGGTGTAGTGCCGAACCAGCAGGTGTATGAACAGAGCCAGGACGGCTCCGCCGCCGAGGGCCAGCGGAACGGCCCCGACGCGGCCCACAAGCAGAAAAGAGAATGCAGCGCCGCCGAGGAGTGCTCCCGCCGACTCGGCCAGGTAGACCCGCCCCACCGCTCGTGCCTTCTCGCTGGACGCGACTCGCCCGCGAGCGACTAGCGCGCTTGCCGACGGAAACGCCAGTCCCACCCACAGGCTGACCGGAACGGTGGCGGCCAGGGTCAGAAGGACGGTCATGCCCGGGCCGACGTACTCTCCGGGCTCCACGCCGGCTATCGACCGTGCGACGCGCAGGAGCACGATTTTGCCAACGAGCGCCGCCGGCATCGCAACGCCTGCCGCCGCAAACATCAGCCACGGCCGGCCGGACCTGGCGATGAGTCGCCCCGCCGCCATGGCGCCGGCGGCTACGCCGGCCAGCCAGAACGCCAGCACCAGTCCCCACGAGAGTTCCGACCCGAACACCAACACCTGCATCTCGCGCAGCAGCGTTGCCTGGGCCCAAACGGCGTAGCCCCCAAGCACGAAATACGCAAGCAAGACCGGCCGGTGCCGCGACATACCCGAATCGTAGGTCGGCCGACGACGACGTGCAAGAGTTTGTGCGATTCGGCTTGCCTCCCGGCCGCGTCGGCTTATCATGGCCGGGAGTTCCGTCAGGCTGGTGTTGCCCATAGAATTGGAAGGGAGCAAGCGAGCACACAGGAAAGGAGCCGCTATGGACCTGTTTGAGGCAATTGAAAAACGGGCAAGCGTCCGGACCTACGACGCGGTCGACGTGCCGGAGGCGGACCTTCTGAAGATCGCAGATGCCGGGCGGCGGGCGCCGTCGGGCGCGAACCGCCAGCCGCTTCAGTTCATCATCATCACCCGTGCCGAGACGCTGAAGGCCCTGGACCGCCTGCAGGCGTCGTTCGCGACGGCGTCGGCGGCCATCGGCATCGTGGCGGACCCGCAGGTGTCGCGGTGGTGGCTCGAAGACGCATCGGCGGCCGCAGAGAACATGCTGCTGGCCATTGCGGCCCTCGGGTACGCGTCGGTCTGGGTCGAAGGGACGCTCATCAAGGAAGAGGATTTCGCCAAGGAACTGCTGGGCGTGCCGGACTCGAAACGGCTGATCATCCTGCTGCCCATCGGCAAGGCCTCGCAGGAGACGCCGCAAGCCGACAGGAAACCGCTCGAGGAGATCCTGTGGCGCGAGACGTACGGCAGCCGGTAATCCGGCGCCGGGGATTTTGCCGAGCAGGCCAGCCGTCAGGAGAGAAACCGATGAACGTACGCTCAACGACGATCCTGTCGGTGCGTCGCGGCGGCCAGGTGGCGGTCGGCGGCGACGGACAGGTGACGATGAACGAGACGGTCGTCAAGGCGGATGCGAAGAAGATCCGCCGCCTCGGCGACCAGGGGCAGGTCATCTGCGGTTTCGCCGGCGGCGCGGCCGACGCCTTCGCCCTGATGGAGCGGTTCGAGGGCAAACTGAAGGACTCGTCCGGCAACATCCGCCGGGCCGCCGTCGAACTGGCCAAGGCCTGGCGGACCGACAAGATGCTGCGGCGGCTGGAGAGTTTGCTCGTCGTCGTCGATGCCGAAACGAGCCTCATCATCTCCGGCTCCGGCGACGTCATCGAGCCGGCCGACGGACTCATCGGGATCGGATCCGGCGGCGCGTACGCCCGAAGTGCGGCGGCGGCCCTGGTGAAGCACACGGAGATGGCGGCCGAAGAGACCGTTCGCGAGGCGCTCGCCATCGCCGCCGACGTCTGCATCTATACGAATGACCGCATCACGGTGGAGGTGCTGGAGGCATGAACCCCCTGACGCCGCGCGAGACCGTCCGGCAACTGGACCGGTATATCATCGGCCAATCTGCAGCGAAGCGGGCGATTGCCATTGCGATGCGCGACCGGTGGCGGCGGCAGCAACTGACGCCGGAACTTCGCGAAGAGGTCGCGCCGAAGAACATCATCATGATCGGGCCGACGGGCGTCGGCAAGACCGAGATCGCCCGCCGAATGGCCGCCCTCGTCGGCGCGCCGTTCATCAAGGTCGAGGCCACCAAATACACCGAGGTCGGCTACGTCGGACGCGACGTGGAGTCGATCATCCGCGATCTGACGGAACTTGCCCTGAGCATAGTCCGGCAGGAGGCGGCCGATGCCGTGCGGCCGGAGGCCGAAGAGGCGGCCGAGGAGCGGCTGCTCGACGTTTTGCTGCCGTCGAGCCGGTGGGCGACGGAATCCCGAGACACCTCGGAGGCCGATGCCCAGCAGCAGGAGCAGCAACGCCGGGCCAGCCGCGAGAAACTTCGCAAGAAACTCCGGGCGGGCCTGTTCGAGGACCGCGAGGTCCAGGTCGAGGTGGAAGAGAAGATCGACCTCGGGCGCATCGGCGGTCCGCAGCAGGAGGAGATGATCGGCATCCAGACGATGTTCGAGCACTTTCTGCCGGTCCGCACGAAGCCGCGCCGCGTCAAGGTGGGAGAGGCACGCGAGATCCTCATCCAGCAGGAGGCCGACCGGCTGGTCGACCAGTCGCAGGTAACGGCCGAGGCGCTGGACCGCGTGCAGAACCTCGGTGTCGTGTTCATCGACGAACTGGACAAGGTTACCGGCTCCGACTCGAAGTTCGGCCCGGACATCAGCCGCCAGGGCGTTCAGCGCGACCTGCTGCCCATCGTCGAAGGGTGCACCGTCGGCACGCGTTACGGGCTGGTGCGGACGGATCACGTTCTGTTCATCGCGGCGGGGGCGTTTACGCAGTCGAAACCGTCGGACCTCATGCCGGAGTTCCAGGGGCGGTTCCCGATACGCGTCGAACTGAAAGACCTGACGGCCGACGAGTTCGTCCGCATCCTGACCGAACCGGACAACGCCCTCGTGAAGCAGCACGCGGCGATGCTCGAAACCGAAGGCGTGACGATCGAGTTCGCCAACGACGGTGTCCGCGAGATCGCCGAAATCTCCTACCACGTCAATCAGCAGACGCAGAACATCGGCGCCCGGCGGCTGTACACGGTTATGGAGAAGGTGCTGGAGGACGTGAGTTTCGAGGCGCCCGACCTGCCCGCCGACGAGCGTAAGGTTCGTATCGACGCCGCCTACGTCCGCGAAAAACTCAAAGACGTCCTCGAAGACGAGGACCTGGCGAAGTACATCCTGTGAGAACCGATTTGACGACATCCTGCGTTATCTGAGTGGCAGGACATCGCTCAGCAACCTATCGAGGGTCCGTCTGCGTTGCCTTTGCAGCTGTCTTTCGCAGGGCCTTGAGCGCAGCCATACTCTCAAGGTTCTGCTTCGCGCGACCTGGGGTAATCGAATGCATCAGGTACGCCACTTGCCCTCCCACTATAACCACGCGCGGCCAGTCGTGTCGCAGAGCCTCCCGGGCGAGGACCGGATTGTTTGTCTGAGCAAGATAGTACAGGAAATCGATGCGGGGAAGAAGCGTATGCTCGTTCGCCGGCGTGTGTTTGGCGGCCTCCAGGATGACCCACTCGGCGTCTGCTCCAAAGTCAACCCACAGGCGGTTAGCGATGAAGACACGCTCCCATGCGTTACTCGTCCGGCCTAGGTGAAAACAGAGAATCGAGAAAAGAGACTTGCTGTCTCTCTGCCGGGGCTCGCGCATGACAACAGCGTATGCCGCAGCGCCTCCAAGACGATCCGGAGGAAGGCCGGGCGCGCTATGCCTTTGTGCAATCTCGCGCACCACCCCCAGGCTTTCCTCATCGTCCGACCAAGCCAGGCTCAGGATCGCACATAATTGAACGTCCAGGCTATGCGACTCGCGCACCAGCGCAAGGAGCCGCACCGCTTCCTGTGCCGGCACATGCCGGGCCTTGAGCGGCCGACGGATCAGTTCGCTCAAACGCTTTGCGTGCTCGACGGCGTCTGAGTCAAAAGGCTTTGCAAGAGACTCAGCGGCCGTCACGCACACCAGAATCATAATGCATGAGGAAACGATGCGATTCATGGCTCTAAAACCTCCTAATCATCATACTTGTCGTCGGTTGCGTGATTCATTCCCGGGTTTCCCCAGTCTTTTCGATGGTCGCCTTTTTGCTCTCTGTGCATGTAGCAGTTCATGTCGTCCCAATCATTCTCGATGGCCGGGGGTTGCCCCTGTATCG
This sequence comes from Planctomycetota bacterium, assembly GCA_030602705.1. GTDB lineage: Bacteria > Planctomycetota > Phycisphaerae > FEN-1346 > FEN-1346 > JAUVZF01. The sequence continues at coordinate 44,041 of JAUVZF010000019.1, read as the reverse complement.
GGGTGAGCGATTGCTCCCAATCGTGAATTGGTCTAAGGGCGGGGCACGGGCGAGCGCGTCAGGCCTTCAGGACGCTGAGCAGGTTGGTCCAGCGCAGGTCGTTGCGGAGGTTTTCCAGGTCGGTGTCTTTCTGCATGTGCTCCAGGTCGCGGTATCCGAGCGAAACGGACCGTTTCAGGGCGTCGAAGCCCCGGTTGACCTTCCCGAGAATGGCGTAGGAGCAGGCCAGGTTGTAGAACGCAATCGGGTCGCGCGGCCGCAGCGCCACCAGCCGCTGGTCCACGGCCAGGGCGTCGCGGTGCCGGCGGGCCTGCGTGTAGAGGTAGCCGAGGTGGGTCAGGATGTCGGGCGCCTCGCCGACACGGGCCAGAAGGTCCTCGAGGAAACGGATGTCGTAGTCTTCCTGGTCGTGGCTGAACCGGTTGAGGACCTCTTCGGGAAGCGGCCGCAGCATCCAGGACTCAAGCGCCCAGTGCCCCCAGTTGACCGTCGTGTGCTCGATCCACGGCATGCGTGGAAGTCCTCCTTGCATCCTGACATTATACCTGTTTTGACGCGAAATGCGAGCGGCTGGGGCAAAAATTCCGGGGCCGGTTGTGTTGCCGCTTCAGGGGCGTATAATGGCCCCTCAAGGATGCTGCAACCGGAAAGGGAACCTAAGATGAGCGACCTTCAGGCCAGGCTCCTGGACGAGATTCTCGCCATCCGCGCCATCGATTGCCACAGCCACGTTCCCGCCGAGTCGCCCCACGCCAGGACGCTTGCCGACCTGCTGGGTTATCACTACTACACGGAACTGGCCCACTCGGCCGGTATGCCCGCCAACGCCGTCCATCCCCACATCAGCGACGCAGACCTCATTACCGAGATGGTGTCGCGCGCCGGCACCTTCGACAACACCGTCCAGTACGGTTGGCTGATGGAGGCGGCACGAGACCTGTTTGCCTTTCGGGCTGAGCGGCTGACGATAAACAACTGGGCGGAATTGGGCCAGATGGTCGTCGAGGCGGCCAAACAGAAGGACCGCTACCGCGCGGTTCTGGCGAAGGCGAATATCGAGAAGGTCTTCCTGACGAATCGCTTTGACGAAGACCTTTCGGCGGTGGACCGCGGCGTCTTCGTTCCCTGCCTTCGGACCGACGACCTTGTCTTCCAATTGGCCGACCCGGACCTGCGCGGGCGGCTGGCCGCCAAGACGGGCATCGAGATCACCTCGACTGACGACGTTCGCGATGCGGTCCGATGGCTGATGCGGTACTTCACACAACACGGGGCGGCGTCGGTCGCCATCAGTCTGCCGCCCGATTTCACCCCCGCCGAGCCGGATGAAACGGCCGCAGGCAAAGCACTGGCGCGGGTGCTGCGCGGCAAGGACCTCTCCGACGATGAAAGCCGGCACCTGGCAGTGTTCGTGTTCGATATTCTTGCCGACGCGTGCCGCCGGTTCCGCAAACCGTTTCAGTTGATGATCGGCGCGGTCCGCAACGTGTATCCGGCGGGCGTTGAAGGCGGGCGCGATCTGGTGTCAACGCGCGGCAGCCTCATCCAGTACGCCGACCTCTTTCGCCGCTACCCGCAGGTTGATTTCACCATCTCGGTCCTCTCGCTGGCATGGGCCCACGAACTGGCGACGTTCGCGTGGATCTTCCCAAACGTCAAACCCTCCGGCCACTGGTGGTACCTGAACATGCCGGTCCACATCGAGCAGGAACTCCGCGCGCGGCTGATGGCTGTACCCAAGGTGAAACTCATCGGCTACTACAGCGACATGTACAAGGTGGAGTTCGCCCTGCCGAAGTTCAACATGTACCGGCGTGTGCTGGCCCGGATACTGGCGCGCGACTTCGTGGAGACGGGCCTGATGAGCGAGCAGCAGGCGGTCGAGACGGCCACGCTGCTCCTGAGGGACAACCCCAAGCGGATCTTCGGCGTCTGATCAGTCGCTGATGCCGGCGTGGCTCATTGGCCGCTCCCGCGCGACGACTCGACGGTCTAAACGGTCTGACATAAGTCTTGCGCGGTGGGTCTCCGGACCCACCGCGCTCGAAAGCCCATTTTCGCCGTTGCGCGGCGGGTCGGGAGACCCGCCGCGCAGGAAGTGGCGCTGTAGTATTAGCGTGAGCGCGGCGTCTGCCCCGGCAGTTGGGGTGGCGCAAACTCGGCCAGCGTCTTCAGGTACTGGTCCGGCCGGCCGGTGTCGTAGCGCCGCCCTTTGACAAGGCAGCCGAAGCATCGCTCCTGTTGCCGCAGGAGCGCGAGGGCGTCGGTCAACTGGAACTCACCGCCCTTGCGCAGGTTCTGATCGCAGAGGTGCTGGAGGTGGCCGAAAACGCTCGGGCCAAGCGCATACAGGCCAAACAGACAGAGGAACCCGTCCTCAACGCCTTCGACGTGGAGATTGGCCTGGGCGTAGTCGAGGGAGGGTTTCTCGGCGAATTCCGCAATTGCCAGCAGCGCCCCGTCCTCGACCCACGTGCCGCCGACCGTCCCGAAATTCGAGACCTCCTCCGGCGGCGTTACCGCCAGGCCCACCACGCTCTCGCCGCTCGCGTCGTAGGCGGCAATGACCTGGGCGGCGCACGGTGTGTCGGTATCGCTTCGGAAGACGTGGTCGCCGAGCATCAGCAGGAACGGCTCATTCCCGACCCACTCGCCCGCGCAGAGGACGGCGTGGCCCAGGCCCTCCTGACGCTCCTGCTCGATAAACGTGACCCGCCGGCCGAGCGACAGCAGGTGCGCGGCGTGTTCCTGAAGGGCCGTCGGCAGGCTGTTCAGGTGCTGCGGTGTCAGCGGCGCCTTAAAGTACGCCTCGAAGAGGGCGCGGTCCTGCGGCTGAACGATCAGGGCTGCCTCCTCGATGCCCGAACGAAACGCCTCCTCAATAATCACCTGGATGACGGGCTTGGCCAGACCGTCGCGGTCGACGATCGGGGCAAGTTCTTTCTTGACCGCCTTCGATGCGGGGAACATTCGCGTACCGAAGCCGGCCGCCGGAATGACGGCCTTGCGGATCCGTTTCGGCCGCGTGATGTCCAGCGGCAGGCACTCGACGCCGAGACCTCGCTCCAGAATCTCGGCCGCCCGGTCACGCGCATCGGGGTCGCGGGCGACGAGTTGGGCGCAGCCGTCGCCCTGACTTCCCACGCCCTTGCCGCCCCAGATAAGGTCCCGGATCGGCGGATAGGCCAGCACCTCGTGCAGCCGCAGCGCGGTCAGTTCCTTGGGACACGCCGGCTGAAGGTAGCGGTCGAACAGGGCCTGGGCCTCGGTCATCAGCGACCCAAGCCCTTCGGCATCGCCCTCTTCGATCGCCCGGATGGCCCGTTCGATGATCCGTTTGTTGACGGGGCCGAGGTACTCGTGCACCTCGCGCTCCAGGTCGCTCGTGGCGAACGGGTAACAGTGGTTCAGGTCGGCCAGGATCTTCTGCGTGTCCTTACCGCGCTTCAGATCCACGATGAGCAGGTACAGGTCACCGCCGGTGCGGATGGGCCGGGCGTCGACGAGGTCGGCGTCGAACGTCATGAGGATCGGCCGCCCGCCGAACGCGCAGCCCTGGTCCATGCGGCCACAGCGCGACGGTGTGGTTAGTTCGCCGCGGTAGGCCGCTTCCATCTCGCCGCGGACGGTCATCTTGAGGTCATAGACGCGGTTGAAAGCGCGGGCGGCCAGAACGCATGCCGCCGCCGATGACGACAGGCCCTTCCCGACCGGCAGATCCGTCTTGTCGTTGTCGATCGCCAGGCCGCGGACGTGGTGGTGCATCAGGATCTGGTAGGCGACCCCCGCGACATACGAAAACGGCCCACCGGCCTGAGCCTCTTCGAGCAGGGCCTCGGGGTCCATCGGGATCTCTCGCGGGCCTTCCCTCTCGGACCCGCCCAGGTCGGCCGTGATGACCAGGTGACTCGGATGCGGCTCGACGTTGGCGTAGATTCCCTGGTTCGTCCCCGTGATGATACAGTAGCCCTTCTCGATGCGGGCGTTGGTGCGGCGGTATCCGCCGGCCCAGTCGGAGTGTTCGCCGAACAGACAGATGCGCCCGGGAACGAAGATTCGCATCCCTGGTCTCTCCCCCGCAGCACGTGTGCTTTCCTTCCGGGGTTCTTGCCGGCATGCTCAGCCGCTTGGCGGCCTTCGCCAGCGTACAGTCACAGTAGTCGCCCACGCTGCCACTGTCAAGCCGGAGCAAATCCGTTGACGGGAAGCCTGACGACGGTATAGTGAAAATGGGTTTGCAAGCCGGGATCGCTGCAATGCCGATCCGACGGGCCATCAACGACATCCTGGCCGAGGTGCAGGGCACCCTTGCCCGCGTGTTGCCCGAGGGTCCTGAACGTCTTACGGAACAGATCCTCAAGGCCGGCCGCATCTACGTGGCGGGCGGCGGGCGGTCCGGCCTCATGGCACGCGCGCTGGCCACGCGCCTTATGCACCTGGGCCTCGTGACCTACGTCGTCGGCGAGACGACAACGCCCGCCATCCAGAGCGGCGACCTTCTGCTGGCGTGTTCCGCCAGCGGCGAAACCCACGTGACGGTCCTCGTGTCGCAGGTGGCCCGCGAAGCCGGCGCCCGGGTCTTTGCCGTCACGGCGATGCCCGATTCGCCGATGGCCAGACAGGCCGACGAGACGATCATCATCCCCGCCCCCTCGAAGGTCACGAGCCCCGAGGCAGGCGACTCGGCGCAGTATGGAGGCTCTCTGTTCGAGCAGGCGCTGTTGGTACTGCTCGACGCCGTCAGCGCCGAGATCGGCCGGCGGCTCGGAACGCCCCCGCAGGAACTTGACTCCAGACACGCCAACCTCGAATAGAACCTGCACACACGGCGGTTGACAGACCGCACGGCACCGCCTAGACTCAAGAGTACTATGACCGAAGCAACCTACGACTTGAGCGGCATCGCGGCCGTCAACAGGGAGCATGCGGAAACCCCCGCCGGCGCCGTGGCACGCACGTGGCTGTGGGTGCTGCGGCTGGTGAGCCAGGTCCGGCGCCAGTTTCTGAGCCGATTTCGCCCGGGTTACGTGGCTCGCGCGAGACGTTTGCGCCGCGGAACCTGCCGCGACTGCGGCTCCTGCTGCGACCTGACCTTTCACTGTCCGTTCCTGACGCCCGAGAAACGCTGCAAGATTTACCAGCGACGCTTCGTCACCTGCCGCGACTTCCCGATCGATGCGACGGACCTCAGGCTGACGCGTGTTCCGTGCGGCCATTACTTCGTCTCCGAACCGGAGGACGTGGATCGTGCGAATTCCCCTGGCTAAGTACGGGGTTCGCGAGGTACTCCTGTTCGGTGGAATCTCGCTGCTGGGCGCGGCCCTTTCGGCGGTCTTCCTGTGGTACCTGACGCCCCTGTTTGTCGTGGCGGTGGCCTTCGTGCTGTATTTCTTCCGCGATCCGTCGCGTCGGACACCCGGCGAGCCGCGCATTCTCGTCTCGCCGGCCGATGGCAAGGTGGTGGAGGTCGCCGAGGTCGAGGAACCCAGGTTCCTCAAGTCGCTCACACACAAGATCGCCATCTTCATGTCGCCGCTCGACGTCCACGTGAACCGGGCGCCGTGCGACGGCCAGGTCGAGACCCTCGTGCACCAGCCCGGCCGCTACTTTAACGCTTCGATTGCGGATGCGTCGGCCCACAACGAGGCCAATGCCATGACCCTCGCGCACGTGGACGGAAACACGCGGATCCTCGTCCGCCAGGTGGCCGGGGCGATGGCCCGCCGCATCGTCTGCGCGGCAGCCGTAGGCCAGCACCTGGAACGCGGCGACCGGTACGGTATGGTCAAGTTCGGCTCGCGCGCCGAGGTTTACGTGCCGGTCGAGAGCGGTTTCGAGGTTGAGGTTCGTCTTGGGCAAACCGTCAGGGCCGGCGAGACCATCCTGGGACGATTTCGATGAGAATACCGCGCGTCCTGATTCTGCCGTCGCTCTGCACGCTGGCCAACGCGTTCTGCGGATTCGGGGCCATCACGCTGGCCACCAAGGCCCTCGTGGGGGCGCCCGATGACTTCCCCGAGACCGTGAAGTGGGCCGGCTACCTCATCATTCTGGCGATGGTGTTTGATGCGCTGGACGGCCGGCTCGCACGCTTCGCACGAGCCACGAGCGACTTCGGCGGCCAACTCGACAGCGTGGCGGACGTGGTCAGTTTCGGAGTGGCCCCGGCGTTTCTCATGAACCGCGTCGTGGTCGAGTGCCTCGGCAGCGCCGTGCCGGAAGGGCTGGTTGGCATGCTGCGCTTTGCGTGGGTGTGTGCGGCCGTGTATCTCGGGTGCACGTTGATTCGCCTTGCGCGGTTCAACGTTGAGAACATTCACGAGGAAGAGGCCCACATGAGTTTCAAGGGTCTGCCGTCGCCTGCCGCCGCCGGGGCGCTCGTCTCGCTCATCATCGTGCTGGCCGATTTCATGCAAGAAGACGCCTACGAAGGCGCCGTCCGCGTCCTGCTGTGGAGCATGCCGATTATCGCCGCCCTGCTGGGGCTGCTGATGGTGTCGAGTTTCCGGTACTCGCACCTGCTGAACCAGTTTGTGCGCGGCCGCCGGCCGGTCAGCCACCTGGTGATGGTGGTTCTGGGCATTGCGCTGGCTGCGGTCCTGAAGGAAGTGGTCCTGCCCCTCGGCTTCGGCGCGTACGCGCTGAGCGGGCCGGCGGCAGGACTCTATCGGCGCATTCGGGGTCGGCGGCGGCCGAAGCCGGCTGAGCCGGCCTCGGACGAAGCGCGCGGGGAGACATTGGATGATGCTTCCCAGGCCGACCCACCGCCGCACGACGCCTTCGCCTCCGGCCGCGACGCCCAAGATTCTTGACACTACTTCCCCGCTGCCATACCATCCGCTGAAACGCCTGCTTCAAGAATCCGTTTGACATAACCGGAACTTGTGTTATACTAATGTTATGGATCGGGGGAGCGTGACTCTGCCGGTCCACGTTTTTACCGCCGGCCCGCCGTAGGGGCCGGGCGCGGCGGGATGGGCGGGATGGCTGTGCCGCTGTGTGGCGGAAGGGGGGTCCTTTCCAGTTCCGGGGGGCTTTCTCCTTTCGTAGCGTTCAGGCCGCGCGTGCGTTAGCGTTAACATCGTCGCAACGGGGGAAACGGTTCCAGGAGACCGTTTCCCCCTCTTTTTTGCCTGGACGAGGTGAGAAAACGACACCGGAAACAAAGGGGAGAGCCATGAGACACCGAACACACCAATCCGTTTTTCTGGCCGCACTGGTTCTTGCCGGCGCCTGGTGCGCCCAGGCGAGAGCCGACGTGACCACAGGCGGCCAGGTCGTCCCGGCCGACCCGGCGACCTGGACAACTCACACCTACGCCACCGTCGGCAAGGACAACGGCAAGAGCGGCTGGATCAAGGTCGACGGCGGAGACGAGATCAGAAGCGGGTCTGGCACCCTCGGCGACGAGTCCGGCTCGACGGGAGCAGCCACTGTGACGGGCGCGGGGTCGAGGTGGGATGCGGCTCTCGCTCTCTACGTCGGCTACGAGGGCACAGGCTCGCTGACAATCTCGGACGGCGGCTGGGTCGTATCCTACGACGGCACTCTCGGCTGCGAGTCTGGCTCTAACGGCACGGTGACTGTGACGGGCGCCGGGTCGTGGGGGATGACGGACTTCCTCACCGTCGGCCGCTACGGCGCCGGCACGCTGACGGTCTCAGACGGCGGTGCGATCAGCAGATGCGACGACGGCTATCTCGGCCGCTACTCCGGCTCTGTGGGGAAAGCAACTGTGACGGGTGTGGGGTCAAAGTGGCACCTTGGGATTTACCCTCTCTTCGTCGGCTACAGTGGCACCGGCACACTTACGATCGCAGACGGCGGCGTGGTCAAAAATAGGTTGGGCATTCTCGGCCGCGACCCCGGCTCTAACGGCACGGCGACTGTGACGGGCGCCGGGTCTCTGTGGGACCTTAGTTATGCCAACCTCCACGTCGGCGGGAAGGGCACAGTCTCGCTGACCATCTCAGACGGTGGCAAGGTGAAGGTCGGCCAAACCCTCTACGCTTCGGAAAAGGACCTGTATGGCGACGGCACGATCGAGACAAGCGGCTGGGTCCTGGACGCCGACGTAAAGGTCACATCGGCCACGGGCAAGGGCACATTCGGACTCGACGGCGGCAGCGACCACACGCTCACTGTCCACTACGATCAGACCGGTTCCGTTAATAATATCAGAGTCGGCGCCGGCTACAGGGGCACAGGCTCGCTGACCATCTCAGACGGCGGCGTGGTCAAATGCGAGCACGGCGATCTCGGCTACTGGCCCGGCTCTGTGGGCACGGCGACTGTGACGGGCGCCGGGTCGGTGTGGGATGTGACGGAGATGAGGCCATTTGTGGAGGGCCTTCTCCGCGTCGGCTACAGGGGAACAGGCACGCTGACGATCTCAGACGGCGGCGTGGTCGAAGGCGGCGACGTCAGCGTTGGCCACTACAAGTGCACGGGATCGCTCACCATCAAAACCGGCGGCATGCTCAAAAGTGACTACGGCTATCTCGGCCCCTCGTCCGGCTCGACGGGCACGGCGACTGTGACGGGCACCGGGTCGAGGTGGGTGACAAGCGGCCTCCGCGTCGGCCACTGGGGCACAGGCTCGCTGACGATCAAAGATGGCGGCCTGGTGAGTGTGGCCGGCATGCTGAAGGGCTACGGTTTCATCAATATGTATGGCGACATCGGCGGCATGCTCGCCCTGAAGGTGCCGGATGCCAAGGTGGGCGACTTCACGGACGGCGTTACCCTGGCCGAGTTCCTGGACCTCGTCGACAGCACAGACGCGATCCGCTACTGGGACAAGGCGGCGAGCGACTGGGCGGCCATCACGGGCGCCACCGAAGGAACCGATTACACGCTCGAGTACTTCGATTCGGAGCACGTGGTTTCCGGCGTCGACCTGAATGACTACACGCTGCTGACCGTCATGCCCGAACCGGCGACGCTGGCACTGATGGCCGCAGGCATCGTGGGCCTGGCCGCGCGCCGTCGCAGGCGGTAGCCGCCGGGCGAGAGCGGTTGCCGTTTGTCGTTCAATCCGCAATCCGAAATCCGCACCGCAGTGACTTCACCACGCCGCGCCGCATCCCTTCGGGATTGCGGCTAAACACGGCGCTGCCGTTTGTCGTTACCCTGATTGACGCCGTTCTTTGCGTCCTTTGCGGTTAAGGCCGTTGCCGTTGGTCGTTCGGGGTTTTCGCGACGCCCAAGATTCTTGACACTCCTTCCCCGCCGCCATACCATCCGCTAAAGCGCTGCACGGTGTGCGAGCGCCGTTTCACCGGAACGTACCTGTTTAGCGTGCTCTCGAAGCGAGACAATTCGACCGAGCCCTCGCCAAAGGCGAGGGCGAGCGGAGAAATCTCGTCGTCCGGACACGCATAACGGCGAGATTCCTCGACTTTTCTTCGCTCGCTCGGAATGACACGCTAAACACGTACACAGGAACAGGCGGGCCATCGAATGGAAATCAACAGCCATCACAGGCCAAGCATCGCCGTCGCCATCGGCCTTGTTGCCTTGGCGTGCGCTCCCCTTGCGGGATGCCGGCGCCTCGTCTATGCGCGGATGTGGGCCGACACGGCGCTGGACGGCGGCAAGTTCTCGATTCAGCGGCACCAGTGGGCATACGATGGTGAGCCGGTGACGTTTGAACTCGAGACCGACCTCGGCGGCGTCAACTTCGTCGTCTTCGGCATCGACGGCGACGAGACCGTCGTCGAAAGCGGCGACGTGGCCGGACGCTACCGATGGACACGCACGTTTCACGCCGGCCTGGAGACGCGCCAGTACGAGGTCTACGCGCAGACGTTTCTGATGCGCGGCAAGTGCGACTGGCTCTACGACAAGAGGAAGGGCGCCTGGTTCTTCTATCCCGGCAGTGCCGATCACCCGGACATTCCGTCGGCCAAGGAACAGAGGATGCGGATCACCTGCTATCGCACGGAAATCCGCCTGCCGGTCAAACCGCGAGGCGGACCACCCAAACGCATCGAACTTGCGCTCACAACAATGACCGGCGAGCGAACGAGCATCCCCCGCCGCGACGGCAAAAAAACCGAGGCCGGCGGGTTCCTCGTGGTCGGTCCGGACGCAAAAGGCGCCTGCGAGGTCATCTACACGCCCAAGCACACGGAGGTCGCACGCGGCGGACGGACCCGCGTCGAACTCACTGTCCAACACGCCGACGAATCACTCGAACGCATCGTGAAGGACATCGACACGCCATGAAGACCCAATCGGTCAGGGGAACACGCGACTTCTACCCCAACGACATGGCGCTGCGCAACTGGCTCTTCGAGCGGTGGCGTGCGGCCAGCCGCCGCGCGGGGTTCGTCGAGGTGGACGGCCCGGTCCTCGAACCGCTCGACCTGTATATCGAGAAAAGCGGTCCGGAGATTGCCGAGCAACTCTACTGGCTCGAGGACAAGGGCGGCCGCCGCCTCGCACTGCGCCCTGAGTTTACGCCGACGCTCGCCCGCATGATTGCAGCGCGCCAGGCCGCGCTGCCGACGCCTATCCGATGGTTCAACATCTCGCGGTGTTTCCGCTACGAGCGTGCGCAGAAGGGCCGCCTCCGCGAGTTCTACCAATGGAACGTGGACCTGATTGGACTCGACGAGTTCTATGCCGACGCAGAATGTATTTCCGTGGCAGTCGACGCGATACAAGACATGGGGCTCACACCCGACGATGTGGAAGTCCGCATCAGCGACCGCCGACTGCTCGGCGCACTCGTGCACAAGTACGTTGGCGTCGCCGAGAAACTTATTCCGAGGGTCTTTGCCATTCTTGACAAGCGTGATAAGGTCGCGACCGATACACTGGCCGCCATGCTGAATGATGCAGGACTCAAGAACGAAGAGAGACAGCGATTGGAGCGCATTCTTGCGTTTGAGAATCTCAGCGACTTCGACTCCATCGGCGTGGTTCGAGAACCCGCCGACACGCTCAAACATCTGTTCGACCTGCTCGCCGATTACGGCATCGCCGACTGGTGCCGATTCGACATCGGCGTCGTGCGCGGCCTGGCGTATTACACGGGGCCGGTCTGGGAGGTCTATGACCGGAAGTCAGAGTTTCGGGCCATCTTCGGGGGCGGCCGGTACGACCGCCTCCTGGCCGACGTGGGCGGCCGGCCGATGCCCGCCTGCGGATTCGCCTGCGGCGACGCCGTCTTGGGTCTCCTGCTGAAAGCGCGCGGCCTGGGGCCGGCGGCGCAAAGGGCGGCTCAGTATTTCGTGGCCTCGGCCCAGGAAGGTAAACGGTCCGACGTTCTCCTGGTGGTGCGCCATCTGCGACGGCGCAACCGGGCAACGCAGTTTGACCTCAAGGGCGGGAGCCTGAAACGTCAAATGAAAAAGGCGGCCGACGCCGGCGCGCAGTTTGTCGCCATCGTGACGGCGGAATTCGCAGAGAGCCGGCGCGTTACGCTCCGCGACATGGACTCCGGCGAGCAGCGCGACGTGGCCCTGGAGGAACTGGGCGCCTAGACCGATGCCATGGCCAACCGGAAGGTTATCTACGAGGCCTCCTTCGAGGATTATCTTCGGTCGGCCGGTATCCCGTACGTGGCGGTCGATGAGGCGAAGAAGGCCATCTTTGCCGGCGTCCAACTCAAGAGTTTCGACTTCGTCGTCTACGCCAAGGCAGGGCCGAACCTGCTCGTGGACGTGAAAGGGAGGCAGTTTCCGTACCGCGGCGGCCGCCGGTGGGAGAACTGGACCACCCGCGAAGACCTCGAATGCCTCGCACGCTGGGAAGAAGTTTTCGGTTCCGGATTTGCAGGACTGCTCGTCTTTTGTTATCATCTGACCCAGGTGCAGGAGGCGGCGAAGTTCGAGGTCGTGCATCACTTTCGCGGCGAATACTACGGCCTCGTCGGCGTCTATCGCAGCGTCTACGCCGACGCCTGCCGGACACGAAGCCCCGCGTGGGGCACTGTAAGCGTGCCGACGGCCGAGTTCCGAAGGCTTGTCAGGCCCTTCGCCTCGTTCGTCTGAACCAAGAGGGTGGCACGGTCACGCGGCAGTATGCGTGGCCGTGATCGAGACCGCGCCGAGGAGCACACGGTCACGCTGCGCGTGGCCGTGCCACCCGGCGTGCCGAGTGTGGCTGCACGGCCCAAGGGCCGTGCCACCCCGCTAAACACGTACGTCTGACGCAACCGGAGGAGAAAGCGCCGGTGAAACGGCCTGCCATCTGCTCGCGCTTGGCGCGGACGGCCATCGCGCCGGCGGCGACCGTTCTGGTCCTCGCCGTGCTCGCTGTGCCGGCGGCGAGCGCCGGGCGTTCCACAATCTCGGCGAGGAAGACTCCACCGGTTCCGTCGTACGTTGTTCCGAACATCGTCGCCGGCGGGATGTGCCTGGCGATTCTTGCGACGGCCTGCAAGCGTTTTCGCAGATCGTAACTCCAGGGGCGGTGCCGATCCGGGCACCCAGGAAAGGGAGGTTTCAATGGATGGCAAGAAAGTCGCAATTGGTGTACTTGTCGTGCTCACCGTGCTGTTGGGCGGTCTGGTGGCCAACGGCCTCCAGCGGGAGCACGCAGCCTACGCGCGGGGGAGCGTGTACGACACGTACCTGGCCGCGGCGGTCGAGGTCCGCGATGACTTTGTCAACTTCGTCATCCTCGACACCGGGTCTCGCCGGCTCGTGTTCTACGACATGTCGCCGCCGAGACTCGAACTGCGGCCGACGTCCGGCGTCATGTTGACCAAGGATTTCCCCTTGCGCAGGATGCCCTGACCGCCGCACGGCCCCCGAGCGAAACGGAGAACGATTTATGAAAACCAAAGACCTGATTCTGATAGCACTGGTATGTGCGAACGTAACTCTCGCGGCGGTGGCGCTGGCCCTGTACGTCGGCCGGTCCGAGCCCGCTGCCATGGCCAGTACGTCCACCCGCGCCGGCGACTACCTCCTGGTCACCGGCAAGGTTGACACGCACCGCGAGGCGCTGCTGGTTATCGACATCGTCGCCAAGCGTGCCAATCTGTATGTCCCGGAGGCGGGAACAACCTCCGCCGGCACGCAGTTCAAACTCACCAGCAGCCGCAGCCTGGCGACCGACTTCGCCGGTGTCGCACCACCGCCATAGTGCACGGGCGCCCGCGCGTCTTTCGGGTATCAGCATGACTTGGTCCGTCGAATCGTGCGTGCGGCGCGCCGAGGCGGGCCGGCGAATCGGCCGCGACGAAGCGTTCGATTTGCTGGCCGCCGCCCAGCGCGACCCTTGGCCCGTCTGGCTTGCCGCCGACCGTGTCCGCCGCCGGTTTCGCGGTCGAACCGTCCGCCTCTGCAGCATCGCCGCGGTCAAGGTCGGACGCTGCGGCGAGGACTGCCGCTGGTGCGCCCAGAGCGCCCATTGGCAAACGGGCGTTACCCCCCAGGATCTCCTTTCCACCGAGGACGTGGTGCGCGCGGCTGAGTCGGCCGAGGCGGTCGGGGCAGGGCACCTCGGCTTGGTTTCGAGCGGCGGCCGCCTCTCGGATGCCGAATTCGACGCCGTCCTCGCTGCCGGCCGCGCCGTCCGCCGCAGGACCGGTCTGGACGTCTGTGCGAGTCTCGGCGCCCTGACGGTTGAGCGTGGCCGGCGGCTCATCGAAGCGGGGTTCGCACGCTACAACCACAACCTGGAGACCTCGGCCCGTCACTTTCCCCGCGTCTGCACGACGCACACCTGGCAGGACCGCCGGCGAAGTGCGCAGGCGGTCGTCGAGGCGGGCCTGGAACTATGCTGCGGCGGGCTGTTCGGCATCGGCGAGACCGACGAGGACCGCGTGGACCTGGCCCTGGCCGTCCGCGACCTGGGCGCCACCGTCGTGCCGCTGAACTTCCTTCACCCGATGCCCGGCACGCCGCTCGCGGACGCCGAACCGCTCTCGCCTGCGAAGATTCTCTCGATCGTGGCCATGTTCCGTCTGGTCCTGCCTCGGCAGACCATCACGTTGGCCGGCGGGCGCGAGAAAAACCTGCGCGACCTGCAGTGCCTGATGTTCCTGGCCGGCGCCGACTCCTGCCTCGTCGGCAACTACCTCACGACCAAGGGCCGGCCGCCCGAGGAAGACCTGGCCATGATCCGCGACCTCGGCCTCGAACCCGCCGGGGCAGGGGCCCCTGCCGGCCATACGGCCCGTAGGGGGGGCGACCATGCCTGAAGAGCGGGGCGTCGCCATCACAGGCCTGGGTCTGGTCCTGCCACAGGGGGTCGGGCTCGCGGCGGCTGAGGATGTCTTCGCCGGCCGAAGCGCCGTCCGGTACCTGCCTGAGTTCGCCGACGTGCCCGGTGCCACCGGGGCGGCGGTTCTGGATTTCGTTCCGCCCTCCGGAACCGCTGATTGCGACCGCGCCATACAGTTTGCCGTCGCCGCCGCCGACGAGGCATGGAACCACGCGGGCCTGGCCGACGCAGCGCCGGCGCCCGACCGCGTGGCAACCATCTTGAGCCTGAGCAAAGGCGCGATCTTTGCACTCGCGCACCGAGCACGGTGCGGCGGCGCTGGGTCCGACGCGCTGCTGGACGTCACGCCCGACGCCGCCGCCCGGACCGTTGCCGCGCGGCTGGGTCTCACCGGTCCGATTGCAGCGCCCGTCACGGCGTGCGCGTCGGGCGGACATGCGCTGGTGCTGGGAGCGGGGTTGATCCGGCGGGGCGCGGTGGATGCGGCGCTGGTCGGGGCGGCGGAGGCGTCGCTGCACCCGATGATCCTGGGGTCGTACCGGCGGATGGGCGTCCTGGCCGATGCCGGAGCCGACCCTGTGACGTCGGTGCGTCCGTTCTCGGCATCGCGGCGCGGGTTCGCGATCGGAGAAGGCGCGGGCGTCCTCGTTCTGGAATCGACTGCATCGGCCGAGCGGCGCGGGGCGCAGCACATCGCGCTCGTGCGAGGGTGGGCCAGCGGATGTCAGACGACCGGCCTGATTGACATGGAGCCGGGCGGCGAGACGCTCGCACACCTTCTGCGCCTGACCCTCCGACGGGCGGGCACGCCGCCCGAGGGCGTGGACTACGTCCATGCGCACGGAACGGCAACGGTGAAGGGCGATGCGGCTGAGGCGCGGGCCATCCGCATGGCCCTGGGCGAGGAGGCCGACCGCGTCAGCGTCTCGTCCACGAAAGGGTCGCACGGCCACCTGCTCGGGGCCGCAACCGCCGTGGAGTTGGTCCTGACGGTCCTGGCGATCCAGCGAGGCATCGTCCCGCCTACGGCGAACCTGACGGATCCCGATCCGCAGATCGGCCTGGACTGCACGCCGCTGACGGCCCGTCGTCGGCCCATCCGCCGGGCGTTGAAGATGGCCAGCGGATTCGGCGGCCAGATGCTGGCCGTCGTGTTGGCTGCACCTGAAGCACGTCGGTGATGACCCCGCGCGGCCGGCGTAGGCCGGGGCGCGCCCCGGCTTTATAATGAGAGTTGGCCGATGACCAGTGACGAACCACTGCGCCTGACGGAGGCCGACCACGACCCTGCCCGCTGGTGGGGCGTCGGGGAAGTCGTGCGCCTGGCCGTCCCCACGGTCCTGAGCACCATCAGCGTCACGGTCATGCAGTTCGTGGACGGCTGGATGGTCTCGACGGTCAGCAAAGAGGCGTTGTCGGCCCAGTTCATCGGCGGCATCTCGGCGTTCGTGCCGGTCTGTTTCTTCATGGGCCTGCTCTCGTGCGTCAGCACGTTCGCGTCGCAGAACCTGGGCGCCGGGCGGCCGGAGCGGTCGTCGGTGTACGGCTGGCACGGCCTGTGGGTGGCGTGGGCGGCGGCGGGGCTGCTCGCCCTGCTCATCGTGCCCGCACCGCAGGTCATGGCCCTGTTCGGCCACGACGCGCACGTCACGGCGCTGGAGACGAAGTACTTCCGGATTCTCTTGAGCGGCGCCCTGTTCTGCCTGTCGTCCCGGGCGCTTGGAGCGTGGTTCGTGGGCGTCCATCGGCCGGGCATCAACCTGGTGGCCGGCGTCATCGCGAACGTCGTCAACGTCGTGGGCAACTACGTGCTGATCTTCGGCAAGTTCGGTTTTCCCGAACTCGGGCTCGTGGGCGCCGGCATTGCGACGGTCATCGGCTTCGCGGTCGAGGCCGCCATCTTCGGGGCGGTCTTCGTGGCGGGCCTTGCGGGGCGGCAGTTCCAGGTGCGCCGCCAGTGCTGTTTCCGGTGGTCGGTCGTGCGCGACCTGCTCCGGATCGGCACCCCCGCCGGCCTCATGTTCAGCGGCGACATCCTTATGTGGACCATCTTCATGGGCCGCATCCTCGGCGGTTTCGGGACGGCCCATCTGGCGGCGGCCGCCATCCTGAACCGGTACTGGCACCTGTGTTTCATGCCGGCTATCGGCGTCAGCGCCGCCGTCACGGCGATCGTGGGCCGATACTGCGGGGCAGGGCGGCCGCACCTGGCGTGGCGGCGGGCCCATGCCGGTTTCATCCTGGTAGAGGTCTACATGGTTGGGATGGGCCTTGCGATCTGGCTGGCGCGCGATCCCCTCGTCGGCGTCTTCAACGAGGCGGGTGACCCGCTGGTCCAATCGATCGCCACACGGGCGATGCTCGTTATCCTCGTCTGCCAGGCGTTCGACGCCATGAACGTCATCTTTATCGGGAGTTTGCGCGGGGCGGGCGACACCCTTTGGCCCGGCGCCGTCCAACTGGCGCTGTGCTACGGTCTGGGACTGGGTGGCTCGTGGCTGGTGGCTTCCCTGAGGCCTGAGTGGGGCAGTTTCGGCCCGTGGGGCGCCGTGACCGTCTACATCGCGGTCCTGGGCCTGGTGATGTGGGGCCGCTTCCTCCGCGGCAAATGGCGCTCGATGCAAATCGTCGAACCGCCGCCGGCCATCCCCATCACCGACGAGCCGACGTCATTGCCGCCGGGGTGAGAACTCGCGGATGCCACCCGGCGCTAAACGCGCAGGAGCAGCTGGTGGCACCGGTCAAATGAGCGGCAACGGCCTGCTAGGCCTGGCCGTCGCCGGGCGACTCGCGCGGTTCGGGGCGCCAGGGGCGGGGTTCGGGTGCGGCCAGGTAAGCGTCGATGTCGCGTGCGGCGGCCTGGCCGGCGCCCATGGCGCTGATGACGGTGGCGGCGCCCGTCACGATATCGCCTCCCGACCAGACGCGCTCCTTGGTCGTGCGGCCGGTGGCCTCGTCGGCGACGATCGTGCCCCACCTGGTGGTCTGGAGGTCGGGTGTGGTCTGCGGCACAATGGGGTTGGGGCGGTTGCCGATGGCGATGACGGCGGCATCGACGTCGAGGACGAACTCGGTCCCCTCAATCGGCAGCGGCCTGCGTCGTCCGGACTCATCCGGCTCGCCGAGTTTCATGCGCAGGCACTCGATGCCGGCGACCCATCCGGTGTCGTTGCCCAGGATGCGCGTGGGGTTCGTCAGGAAGTTGAAGCGTATGCCTTCCTGTTCGGCGTGATGTATCTCGGCGTTGCGTGCGGGCATCTCCGCGCGGCTGCGGCGATAGAGGAGGTAGACGACATCGGCGCCCAATCGCAGCGCCGTGCGGGCGGAATCCATCGCCACGTTTCCGCCGCCGACTACTGCGACGCGGCTCGATTGCAGGATCGGCGTGTCGGCGTGCTCGCGGTCGTAAGCCCTCATCAGGTTTGTCCGCGTCAGGTACTCGTTGGCACTGTACACGCCGACGAGGTTCTCGCCCGGGATGTTCAGAAACATCGGCGCCCCGGCCCCGACGCCGATGAAGACGGCGTCGTACTGGCCGAGCAACTCATCTACGGTCTCGAGTTTGCCGATAACAGTGTCGGTGACCACACCCGCGCCGCGCGCCGCCAGACGGTCCACCTCGTCCTGAACGATCGCCTTCGGCAGACGGAACTCCGGGATGCCGTAAACCAGTACGCCGCCCGTTTTGTGAAGGGCCTCGAAGATGGTGACGGCATGACCTTGGCCGATCAGTTCGCCGGCGCACGTCAGCCCGGCGGGCCCCGAGCCGACGATCGCGATGCGTCTGCCGGTGGGCTGCGGCACGGGCGGCAGGGTGCGCCCGCCGTGCTCGCGTTTCCAATCGGCGGCGAATCGTTCAAGGTTACCGATGGCGAGCGGCTCGCCCTTCTTGCCGAGTACGCACTTGATCTCGCACTGTGTCTCCTGCGGACACACGCGTCCGCAGACGGCCGGAAGGGCGTTGACGAGCAGGATGCGGTCGGCGGCCTCTTCGAACCGTCCCTCGGCGATCGAGTTCACGAAACCCGGGATGTCGATCCCCACGGGGCAGCCGGCGAGGCACTGGGGTTTCTTGCACAGGAGGCAGCGAGAGGCCTCCGCCCGGGCCTGGTCCGGCGTATAGCCGACAGGCACTTCGGCGAAGTCGCGGACCCGCTCGGCCGCCGGCCGCTCCGACATCGGCTCGCGCGGGCTGCCAATCTTCTTCTCGCTGTTCGGCGCGGTCATGCAGAACCGGTCCTTCTGCCGGGCAGGCCGCCAAGCAGGTGCAAAGAGCCAAGTGGCGCCCGAGTACTAATCCTTCGTCTCGGGGCGAGTGAGTGCGATGCGGCAGGCCTCGTGGTCCCGCTGCTCACTGTCGTGGTAGGTGGCCAGGCGGCGGGCCAGCGAATCGAAATCCACCTGGTGGCCGTCGAACTCCGGCCCGTCCACGCAGGCGAACTTGACCTCGCCCCCGACGATCACGCGGCAGCCGCCGCACATCCCCGTCCCGTCCACCATGATCGGGTTGAGGCTGACGGTGGTCGGCAGGCCCGCAGCGCGCGTCAGGTCGCACACGGCCCGCATCATCGGTACGGGGCCGATGGCCCAGCACCTAGCCAGCGTGCGGCCCTCCGCAAACAGGTCGGCGATAACGTCGGTCACGAAGCCCCGGCGGCCGTAGGTGCCGTCGTCGGTTGCCACGCGGACCTCATCGGCGATCGCGCGGAACGCAGACTCGAGAATCACAAGATTCTTCGACCGCGCCCCGATGACGGCGACGACCTGGTTGCCCGCTTCCTTCAGGGCCTTGGCAATCGGATACAGCGGCGCGGCGCCGATGCCGCCTCCCGCGCAGAGGACGCGGCCGTACCGCTGGATCTCGGTGGCCCGGCCGAGCGGTCCGACCACGTCGAGGATCGTGTCGCCCTCGGCCAGTTCGGCCAACAGGGCCGTGGACTTTCCCACGACCTGGAAGATGAGCGTGATGGTTCCTTGCGGCGTGTTGCTGTCGGCGATCGTCAGGGGGAACCGCTCGCCGTCTTCGCTGACCCGGAGGATGACGAAGTGGCCTGGCTGCGCCTTGCAGGCCAGTTTGCGGTGCGCAACGACCAGGCGCACCACGTCGGGCGCGATGACCTCCTTTTTGAGAATCTCGTTCATGCCGCCCCCGCCCATGGCATCAAGGAGCGTGGAGTCTATGCGACGCCACGCGCCTCGTCAACCCCGCAGAGCCTCTTGGCGTGGGAAGGGCCCCGGACATCGTACCCCCCGGGTGCGGATTCTGGTTTCCACAAGGGTGCGCGGCGGGTACCGTTTCGGTTGGCTGAGGGCGGGCGGGGCGGGACGGCTCACGGCCGCGTCTTCGCCGCTGCCGTGCCACCCTCCTGTCCGTGTGGCACGGCTCACGGTCGCGTCTGCGACGGTTTGCGGAATAGCGCACTTTACTGCCGGCGATTTGGCCACATTCCAAAAAAATTACGGAAATTATGGTTGCAATTGCCGCCTTGTGTCGTATAATCAGTCTGTTGTGCGAAGTGCGGGAAGTAGTGGAACCGACACAGGGGCACAGGCAGCCGGAGCGCTCAGCGGGAGGTGAGAGACCATGTCTCAGGCATTTGTCGAGGAGGTCATGCAGACGGTGGAGGCCCGCAATCCGGGCGAGGTTGAGTTCCACCAGGCCGCACGCGAAGTCGCCGAGTCGGTGGCTCCCGTCATCGACAGTAACCCCGACCTTGCCAGGATGAAGATCTTCGAGCGGCTGGTTGAACCGGACCGCCAGATCATGTTTCGGGTGCCCTGGACGGACGACGCCGGCGAGGTGCGGATCAACCGCGGTTTTCGCGTCGAGTTCAACAAGGCCATCGGACCGTATAAAGGCGGTTTGCGATTCCATCCCTCGGTGTACATGGGCATCATCAAGTTTTTGGGTTTCGAGCAGGTCTTCAAGAACGCCCTGACGACCATGCCGATCGGCGGGGCGAAGGGCGGCAGCGACTTCGACCCCAAGGGCAAGTCCGACGCCGAGGTCATGCGGTTCTGCCAGTCGTTCATGTCGGAACTTTTCCGCCACATCGGGCCCGACACCGACGTCCCGGCCGGCGACATCGGCGTCGGCGGGCGCGAGATCGGCTTCCTGTTCGGACAGTACGCGAAACTGACCAACACCTACACCGGCGTCCTCACGGGCAAGGGGCTGGAATGGGGCGGCTCGCTCGTCCGGAACGAAGCCACCGGCTACGGTCTCACGTACTTCGTCTCGCGCATCCTTCAGGATGCCGGGAAGGGCTGGGAAGGGGCGGATGTCGTCATCTCCGGTTCCGGCAACGTTGCCATCTACGCCTGCGAGAAGGTGCAGCAATTGGGCGGCAAGGTCGTTGCCATGTCCGACTCGGGCGGCTACGTGGTTGACATGGAAGGCATCGAACTCGACACGGTCAAGCGGATCAAGGAAGTCGAGCGCGGCCGCATCAAACAGTACGCCGACGAGCACTCCTCGGCCGAGTACCACGAGGGCTGGCAGGGCATCTGGACGGTTCCGTGCCGGGTCGCGCTGCCGTCGGCCACGCAGAACGAGATCGACGAGACGGCTGCCAAGTCGCTCATCGCCAACGGGTGCATCGCCGTGGGCGAAGGCGCGAACATGCCGTCGACGCCTGAAGCCATCAAGGTCTTCCAGGAGGCGGGCGTCGGCTTCGGTCCGGCCAAGGCGGCCAACGCGGGCGGCGTGGCCACCAGCGCCCTGGAAATGGCCCAGAACTCCATGCGTCTGTCCTGGACCTTCGAGGAGGTCGATGAGCGGCTCCACGGCATCATGGACGCCATTTACGAGCAGTGCGCCGGGGCTGCCGAGGCCTACGCGACCAAGGGCGACCTGGCCGCCGGCGCCAACATCGCCGGGTTCCTCAAGGTGGCCAAGGCGATGATGGCTCAGGGTCTAATCTAAGCGGGGTAAGGTAAGTTCTGCGCGGTCCGTACGGACCGCGCCAGGTCGTGACAAGACGCGGCCCGTACGGGCCGCGCAGGGCGGCCCCGTGCCAGTGTGCCGCGTTGCTTCAGGCGGTGCGGCCGTAGCCTTTTGTGGCGGCAGGCAGGGGGTCGGGTGCCCGGCTCCGGCCGCCGAACATGGCGCCTCCGCCGAACATGGCGCCGCCCCTGAACATGGACCGCGGGTTGGCGTCGGTTTCGGCCAGGAGTTTCTCGGCCTTCGGTTTCTGCTCGTCCGTCAGGAGTTTGAAGACGCGCTCGCGGGTTTTCTTGATGGCCTCCTCGCGGAACGTGCGCAGACCCTCGAACATGGCGCGGTAGGCCTGGCGGCGCTGGTCGGAGCCCGTGTCCGGGTTGGCCGCCTGGATGGCCTTACGTTTTTCGTCGAGGACTTTGCGCTGCTCGTCGAAGCGGTCGGCCGCCTCCAGGAGCGTCTTCTTGATCTTCTTGGACTCCAGGTCGTCGAGGCCGAGTTGCTCCTTGACGCTGGCCGTGGTCAGGATCCAGAGGTTGCCGCACGCCTGCATCAGTCGGGCCCGCTCGCGGATGACCTCCTGGAGTTTGGTTTTTTGTTCCTCGGTAAGTGTGTCGATGGTTTCCTGCATGATCTTATCGAAGGTGGGCTGTGCGTCGCGCAGGGCCTGCCGGGTTTCGCGTCGCATCTGGCGTTCGTGGCCTGCGGGGTCGCCGGCGTCGGGCCCGGAGGCGTCGTTGGAGCCGAACCGCATCCGCACGTCGTCCTGGATGCGGTCACGCTGCTTCTGGGACTTCTCGATGAGGGCGACGATTTTTGCCTCCTGGGCGTCCGTCAGGTCGAGTTCGGCCCGTATATCCTCGTCGCCGAGCATGCGGAAGGCGTACTGGTTGCGGAACCGGCTGACCATTTCCTGGCGCTGGGTTTCGTTCATCCCGCGCCACCGGCTGGCACCCCCGCCCCGGCGGCCGCTCGAACCGCGCCCGCCTCCGCCCTGGGCGACCTGGATGACGCGAGAGGGCGCCGGACGGGGTGCCGCCCGCACTTCGACTTTCGCCGCGCCGCTTCCGATCACGACCACGTCCTGGATGAGCCGAAACTCGGCCGCCACCTTCTCGACGGCGGGGTGATGCGTCTTCTTAGGTTGTCGCCGCGGGTGATCTTGCGGCTTCGGCCGTTTGGGCTTTTCGGGCGGCCGTTGAGCAGGCGGCGGCTCGGGGTGACGGCGGCCGCGCTCGTACCGCTCGCGCTCGTGCTTGCCGCGCTCTTGACGCTCGCGCTCTTCATGCATTCGGCGCTCGTGGTCCGGGCGTGCCTGGTGCACGTGGCGCTGGAGGTCTTCGGCCAGGCGGCGTTTGTGTTGTTCGATCTGCTTGAGTTGCTGGTGCACCCGGCGCTCGTGGTCCTGGAGTTCCTCCCGGAGCCGCCGCTGCTGGTTCTCGAATTCCTCCATCTTGCGGCGGAACATGCGCTGGTGCTCCTCGTGTCCGGGGGTACCGCCTTCGCTGCGCCGTTCGCGTGGCGGCGGAGGTCCATGCCGCTGGCCGCGCGCGTCGCGCGCCGCGTGCGGCGGCGGACCCTCGGGTCGCCGACCGCGACCGCCACGACCCATCATCGGCGAGCGACCGCGCTGCGGCCCTCGACCGCCACGACGCATCATCATCGGCGGATCGCCGCGCTGCGGCCCACGACCGCCACGGCCCATCATCATCGGGCACCGGCCGCCCCACGGACCTCGACCGCCACGACCCATCATCGGCGAGCGACCGCGCTGCGGCCCTCGACCGCCACGACCCATCATCGGCGGGCGACCGCGCTGCCAACCATGACCGCCACGGCCCATCATCATCGGCGGACCACCGCGCTGCGGCCCGCGGCCGCCACGATCCATCATCATCGGGCGACCGCGCTGCCAACCATGACCGCCACGACCCATCATCGGCGGACCACCGCGACCTTCCCGCGGGTGCTGGGCCGCAGTCATGGCCGGAGCGATCACCAGGGCCGCGATGACGAGCGCAGCCACAATCCCTATCCGAACATAGCCTTTCATAACCGTCCTCCAATTCTGTCTGCCGGGGCAAAGGAACCCACCACTGCACGCCCCCGACGTGCATCAGCGCAAACGGCTGACGAGTCCGATTATTGCAGCAAATCGGCGAACTCAGGCGGCAGGGGGTGTGACCACGGATTATGGCAGGTGTCGCGCCGTCAGGCAAAAAGGTTCCAGGAACCTTTTCTGCGTAGCACCCTCCGGGCCCTTCAGGGAAAAGGTTCCTGGAACCTTTTTGCCTTGGCGCCAACGGAGCGCTGGTTCGCGGCTACCTTTTGCGACTGGCGGCCTGAGGCTGGTCGTAGAGGAGTTGTCCCTCGCCCCCGGTGACGAGCGTAACCCTCTCGTCGATAACGAAATGGG
Organism: Planctomycetota bacterium; assembly: GCA_030602705.1. Lineage (GTDB taxonomy): Bacteria > Planctomycetota > Phycisphaerae > FEN-1346 > FEN-1346 > JAUVZF01. The sequence goes on along the minus strand of JAUVZF010000019.1, from coordinate 20,501 downwards.
TCAGGCGGTCCCAGGCGAACCGCTCCTGCTGATGGCGCTGGTTGTGTCCGATGCGGCTGCGCAGGACCTCGAACTCGACGCCGTTTTCCGAGAGGATCTGCTGCCAACCCGGGTTGCGCGGGTCGTCGGTGGTCCGCATGATCTCGTCGGTGCGGAAACCGTGGAAGAACGATCGCGCGTAGAGTCGGAACCTGGGCCGGACCTCCGGCGGCAGGTGGTCTTCGATGTACTTGAAGACTTCGTCGGCCGACAGGCTGCCGATGATGACCAGGTCGAATCGCCTCGCCAGTTCGAGGCAGGTTTCCATGTTCAGCCGCTGCTTTGTGACACCGTGGCGTGTGGTGGTCTTTCGCAGAGGCGCTGTGGAAACAAGGATGGCAACGCGTTCCATGGGATTCCCGTCTCGAAACCGGAGTCCCGGGTGAGGGGCGCGTCGGCAAGGACATTCCCCGCGGGCAGCCGCCCGTCGCTAGATCAAACTGTCCTTAGTGTACCCAAGTTCCTTGACGATTGCCAGTATTTCACTCCAGGTGGGGAAGGGGCGATTGAACTTTCTCTTGTAACGGTCCACGGCCCGGACGAACTCGATCTCTTCGAGTGTGAGGTCCCCTTCCTCGACGCGTTTCTGAAACGCCTCCTGGTCGGCCTTGCGGCGGAGGGTATACCGGCGGTCGGCGGTACTGCGTCGGTCGGCGCCGCTACGGCGGTCGGTCATGACGCGTCGGTCGCGTTTTCGGCGTTCGGGGCCGCCGTAGTTCGCCGGTTTTCCGGTTCGGCGGTCCGCGCCCCGGCGCCGGCCGGTCGCGTGCCGCTCCTCCTGGACGGTCTCTTCGAGCGTCTGAATCAGTTCGTCCTCAGCCACGGCCTTCCCTCCGATAGGGGATCCTAGGAGCGTTTATCGACCATTGGCGGCAGACGGATTAGGCGTTTTGGCAGTACGTATTTAGCAGGGTGGCACGGCCACGCGCAGCGTGACCGTGTGCTCCTCGGCGCGGTCTTGATCACGGCCACGCATACTGCCGCGTGACCGTGCCACCCTCTTGGCGGTGCGGACGGTTTTCAGGCCCGATGAGGCCCGTACGGGTCGCGCCCAGAGGAGCGTGGCGGTCTCCGTTTTTGCGCGGCCCGTACGGGCCGCGCATACCTTCGCACTTTGCTCGGCGTGTCTCCTGACCCGCCGCGCGGTGAGCAGGACTGGGGACGCGGTGGGCAAGACTGCCCACCGCGCACAGTCAAGGCGAAAACGGCGAAATTCTACTTGACAGTCTGCCGATACATAGTATACTTCGGTAATGGAATCACCACCCCAGGTCTGCGTAGCAGCCCTGGGTAAATCACCACCCCGCGGTTGCACTGCAACTGCGGGTTTTTCTATTATGAGACGCACTTTGCGCGGTGGGTCCGGAGACCCACCGCGCATACCTTCGCGCTTTGCGCAGCGCGTCCGGAGGCCCAGCGCGCATACCTTATGTCGGACCGCTTACCGGCCGCCGTCAGCCGGACGGCTCGTAAACGGTGACCGGCAGCGCATCGGCGATGGCCTGGCGGGCCTCGTGAAGGCTGGCGAACAGACCGCAGGCCTGTGCCTGGACACAGAGGTTGCCGAGGGCCGTGGCCTCGGCCGGTCCGGCGTGCACGGGAATGCCCACCGCATCGGCGGCCATCTGGTTCAGCAACTCGGCGCGTGCCCCGCCGCCCACCACGTGAAGGCGCTCGAAACGTTTGCCCGTGATCCGCTGGAGGCGGTCCAGTTCGCGCTTGTAGGTCTTGGCGAGGCTGAGGTAGCAGCAGCGTGCGAGGTCGCCTTCGGTGTGCGGCAGGGGCCGGCCGCGCTCCGTCAGGTCGGCGATGATCTCTTCGACCATGTTGGCCGGCGCGAGGTAGCGCGGGTCGTCGGGATCGATGGTGGCGCTGAAGCCGGATGCCTCGGCGGCGGCGGCGATCTCGGAGAACTGCATCACCTTGCCCTGCCCGGCCCAGATGCGGCGGCATTCCTGGATGAGCCAGAGGCCGTTGATGTTTTTCAGGAAGCGGATTTTGCCGTCCACGCCGCCTTCGTTGGTGAAGTTGGCCGCCAGAGCCTCCTGCGTCAGGACCGGCTCGTCGAGTTCCGCCCCGACGAGCGACCAGGTGCCGCTGCTCAGGTAGGCCCACTCGCCGCCCTCGACGGCAGGGACGGCGGCGACGGCGCTGCCGGTGTCGTGCATGGCGGGCAGGTACACGGGCGTACCGTCGAAGGTTCCCGCCCGGGCGCCCGGCATGGTGACGGGGCCGAAGATGTCCTGCGGCAGGCCGAGCGTGCGCACCAGATCCATGTCCCAGTCGCGGTCTCTCGCGCTGAGCAGGCCGGTGGTGCTGCACGCGCTGTACTCGCTGACGGCTTCGCCCGTCAGGAGAAAGGTGATGAGTTCCGGCATCATCAACATGCGTGCCGCCCGCTCCAGCACCTGCGGGCGTTTCATCTTCTCGGCCACCAACTGAAAGATGGTGTTGAACGGCATCTCCTGCATGCCGGCGGTTGCGTAAAGGCGCTCCTTGGGCACGAGTTTGTAGACTTCGGGCATGGCCTCCTGGTGGCGCGAATCGCGGTAGGCGAACGGCAGGTCCACCAGGCGGCCGGCGGCGTCGATCAGGCCGTAGTCCACGCCCCACGTGTCGATGCCGATGCCGTCGAGGCGGCCCGAAGCGCGAATCCCGTTCTTGACCTCCTCCAGGAGTTTCGCGATGTCCCAGTGTTTGCCGCCGCCGACGTCTTTCATGCCGTTTGCGAAGCGGTAGGTCTCTTCGAGATGTATCGCCCCCTCCTCGACCGTTCCGACGATGGTGCGGCCGCTCGATGCGCCTATGTCCACTGCCAGGAATCTCATCGTTCTCCTCCCGCGTCATGGTGCGGCGTAGATTCTAAAGTTTCGTGTCCGCCTGAGTCCACCCCATTCGCCGGGCGCGGGCGCAAGTCTCCTGAGATTGGTGCGCGGCCCGTAGCCGGTACGGGTCCGTATGGACGGGCCGCGAAGCCGTGCGGTTGTGCGCGGTGGCCAGCTGCGTTGAAGGCCGTTGCCGTTCATCCCCCGCCGCTGCCGCCGGTGATTCAACTTGACCGACACAACATCTCGTATTACTCTAAAAACCCATGACAGCCGTAGGCCGGGGCATGCCCCGGCAATCGTGCTGTATACGATTGACAGCCGTAGGCCGGGGCGTGCCCCGGCAATCATGCTAAGAGCCTCGCCGGGCTTGACACGCCGCGTTTTTTGTGTATAATGGTGCTGAAGAGTGAGGGCTTATGCACTCGGGGGCAGTCTGCCGGAAGGCAGGCGGCCCCCTTTTTTTGTGCGCGCGCGTACACAACGTATTGCGGGTCCGCCCCGGAGAGATTCGAGACGGCGCGGGCGCCGCCCATTCTCAAAGGGAAACAGCCATGCGTAACCCGACACACCTTCTCGCCGCCTGCGCAAGTCTCGTGGCGGCAGTCGTCGCTCCCGGTGACGCCCTGGCCGACGGCACCGGCGGCGTCCTGACACTGGACGTCGAGATCGAGGTCGGAAGCATCAACGAGGGCATGTCCTTCCCGGCGGTCATCAACCCGGATTACACCGAACTCTACACGTCGGGCCTCGTCAACACGTCCGGCACCTACACGGGCGACTCCGACGCCCCGGACACGTTCACGTTCACCGAACTGCCGGTCTACGCCATCGTGCCCAACATGGGTCCTCTCATCCTTCCCGGTCTGCCCGAACCGTTCTTCCCCTGGTTCTACGAGGAATATCTCTTCGACGAGGGCGAGGGCACGGACATGGCGGAGCGCAACTTCTCGCTGGCCCACATCGGGCGCCTCACCATCGAACTTCACTGGGACTGGGAGGATGAGGAGGAGGGCATCGCCGACTACTGGGGGCCCGGGACCTACCACGACGACTACGGCGGCGGCATGCCGTACGAGGTGGATGTCCATGCAGCGTTCGCCGTCCCGCCCGAGGGCGAACCGGACTCTCTCTTCTACGATGTCCACGGGTTCGACGCCTTGGGTATGGAGGAAGGGGCCCCCGCCATCTGGGGCAACGACCACATGTGGTCCGACGAGATGGGCCCCGGCGATAACGGTTGGCCCGGCGCCGTCTCTGACAAGAACTTCTTCGGCCCCGGCGGACCAGGGCCGGGGCTGCCGCCGCAGTGTCCACCGCCGGCGTACGCGCCCGGCGGCGGCACCTTTTGCAACCCCCGCTTCGAGGACGCGGACTGGGAGGGCGACCACCTCACCGATTGGTGGCACGACAACTACGGCGAGAGCGCCAACAGCCTGGCCGAGGCCGTCAACCTCGCCGCCGGAGGCGCCCCCGACGACTACGCCGCACATCTCCGCGCCCAGGGCGAGTGGGTCGGCGACCCGGGCGCGGAGGAGTACATGCGCGGCGAATACCGCATTCACAATGACCTCTACATCCCGCTCGATGCCACCCAGGTCTCCTTCATGTACCTGACCCAGATCGTCGACGGCATCGGCGGCCCCACCGAGGCCCGCGCCGGCCTCGACCCCGGCTGGTGGGCCGACACGATCCTCGACGATACGGAGGGCGCTTGGGTCCGGTTCGACATCCCCGTCACCGACGAAGAGCGCGGCCGCACGGTGATTCTGATGTTCCAGGTCATGGACGAGGAATGGTGGCTGGACGGCGTATTTCCCAACCTCGATTCGGTTGACCTCTGGATCGACTACTGCCACATCGACGGCAGCGTGCCGGTGGCAACCCAGTCCGTGGACTGGGATTCCGACACCGGCGGCAACTGGCACGACGCCGCCAACTGGGACCCCGTCGGCGTGCCGGACAACATCTGGAATGCCGGCCACACGGCCTACGACACGCTCTACGCCCTGTATTTCCCCGACCCCGGGGGCGACCCTGGCGCCTTGGGCGCCATCATCCTCAGCGACAGCCGCACCGTCCAGTCCCTGCGCTACGACCGCCCCACCGACTTCACGATCGGGCGCGACCAGACCCTTACCGTCTACGACTACTTCGACATCCACGCCGGCGAGTGGTTCCTCGAACCCGGCGCAAAGATCATCGCCGGCGGCAGCCTGTCCTTCCGCGCGGGCGTCACGCTCGATGCCAGCGGCACGCCGGGCGACCCGAAGGAGATCGTCGTGGGCGGCACGTTCTACATGATCGGCCAAGGCGTGACGCGCAACACCACCATCCAAGCCAGCCGCTTCCGCGTCAACGCCGGCGCCGAACTCAACGCCATGGCACAGAGCAGCCTCGTCGCCATGGACGAGCACTTCGCGGTCGACGGCCTCTTGCGGCTGACCGATAGTAACATTGAGGCCCACAACCGGCTTGCCGTTGGCGACAGCGGCACGCTGACCGTCACCGGCGACAGCCGGATCGACATCCTGGGCTGGGACCTCGCCGTCTACGGCACGATGACCATGACGGGCGGCGAAATACACTCCGTCGACTTCGTGGGCGTGTACGACGGCGGCTCCATGGAACTCTACGGCGTGGACGTGTACGCGGCCGGCCTGGCCGTCGGCCACCGACCCGGGGACCCCCTGACCACCTTCTACGCCGACGCCAACACCCATTTCTACCTGAACGGTCAGTTCCGCTCGATGTGCGACGATCGCAGTGGCATCGACATGACCGAGACGACGCTCCACTTCTACGGCCTGGGGCATGAGCACGAGATCTGGGCCGGCAGCATCGCCGGGGCCGGCGAGGAAGACAACGTCTGCATCGGCACGATCCTGCTGGAAGACGGCGGCACGCTCGACGTCGTCAAGGTCCCCCACTGGCCGGAAGGTGACTACGCCCAGTACGTCAAGACGCTCATCCTTAGTGACGACTCGGCCCTCAACCTCGACTACCCGCTCTACTACCTCAACCTGACTATGGGGGAGGACGTCCTGATCGACCATCCCGAACTGCTCATCTGGTTCCCCGAGCCGGCGACGCTCGTGCTGCTCTCGCTCGGCGCTCTGGGGCTGCTCGCCCGCCGGCGCCGGACGGCCTGACGCGAAAAACCATGCAACCCCATTGCCCGATACACGTCCCCGGCCCGCCCGGTCGGGGACGCCGTTTTCCCAGCCCCCGCCGGCCTGTTGTTCGTTGCGCCTTTGCGGCTTTGCGTGAGGCCGTTGCGCCGTTCAATCCGCAATGCAGAAGGTGTCAACGCAGAACTGCCCGCCCGAAGCCGAAGGGCAAAGGGAGATAAGGTCTATGTCACCAATGGCGGTGAAATAAGCCCGAGACGGGCACAAGTGGCCTGTTCGCGGGTCGTGGGAATGCCGATTTCGCGTGGAAAACGAGGGTGTGCTGCTCGCCAGCCTCGCGCCTGACCACAAGAAGGCCCTTAATTCACCGCCATTGGTCTATGTCACCGGAACTCATAGATTTTCCGACTTTTCTGTTGACAGGATCTCTACGGACGGGCATCCTAGGATGTGTTGGCGTGCTGGTGTCCCGGAGGCGTTCTCCGGTGCCGCGTGCGGGATCGCATGGCAAGGAGGTCCTTTCGTGAAGCGCTTGCAAGCGAGCGCTTCTATTTGACTCCCTGCGATTCTGTGGTATAATTGTATCGGAATGCGCAGGGAGGGATGGGGGGCACGTCCAATGAAACCTTCAAGGGAGTCTTTCCTGTCACGGGTCGCGGTTGCGGCGGTGGTGGCCGGCCTCGTGGGGGCTGTTGCCGCAGTGGCGGACGCCGGGCCAGTATGAACTCTCCGGTGTGATTTACGGCGACACCGATGTCAGCACACAGATAACGATCCTTCCGGAACCCGCCACCGTCGGCCTTGTGCTGGCGGGGTGTTGGGTTTTGGCTCTCCGGCGAAGAGCGCGGGGCTCAGCCCGTTGGACTTGAAGGCGCGTTGCCGACGCAGGGCGATCAGGCCAAACAGGAATCATGGGACCTGAGGTAGGGGGATGAGCGATGGAATCTACCTATGCAAGAGCGAAGGCCGCATGCTGCTTTGAACCCCTGGAGGCACGCCTGCTCCTGAGCAACAACTTCGGCTCGAGCCTCGACGTCGGCCATGACGTCAGCAGCGGAGAGGCCGAATGCATCTACGACTTCACCACCGGTGAGCTCTTCTTTGACGTGGGTGCGGATGTAATGGTAATCGGCATCGGTTCCAGCACCCAGCCGCCAGGTTGGATCGCGACGGGGAGCGTGGGGGCGTTCTTTACCCACGGTCCGGTGCAGAACGACGGTGACACGCTGGCCTACTTCAGCGTCCCCTCCCTGACGGAGGGTGAGAACAGCGTGGGCATCTGCCTGCCTATCGGCCTGACGGCGTCGGACATTTACTTCTCCTACACGCCGGCCGGTGGGGACACAACAGAGGGGCTTGTCACGTTGGTTCCCGAGCCGGCGACGGCGTTGACGGATTCGCCGGAGGCGGCGCTGCCGGCCGAAGAACCGGCCCCCGCCGCCGAGACCGAAGCGCCGGCGTCGGCGCTGCCGGCCGAAGAACCGGCCCCCGCCGCTGAGACCGAAGCGTCGGAGGCGGCGCTGCCGGCCGAAGAACCGGCCCCCGCCGCCGAGACCGAAGCGCCGGAGGCTGCGTCCATCGACATCGAGTTACCCGACAAACCGGCCGACGACGTCGTTTCGCCTCGCCTCCGACACGCCCACGCCGTCCTGGAGTCCGGCGGGGACGTGGGATCGCTTGGGATCGTCCTGCGCGCGAACGACGCGGGCGAACTCCAGGTCTACGTCCACGTCGAGGCCGTCGACGCCAGCATCATCCGCGCCCTGGAGGGCGCGGGCCTTCGCGTGGAGACGAGCAACGCGCGCATGAGTGTGGTTCAGGGCTGGCTGCCCCATACGCATCTGGACCTCGCCGCCGCCGTGGAGGGCGTTCGCAGGATCGCGCCGCCTGAATACGCGATCACCAAATCCGGCAGCGTCACGGACCTGGCGGACAGTGCCGGCGACGTCGATGTTGCCGGCTCGACCATGGACCTCATGTGGCTGCCGGGCGCGGCCGGCGGCGATGCGGTCTTCTACGTCGACAGCCTGCGCGGCTTCGGCGCGGACGAGGAGCCGAACGGGACGGTGGACTCCTGGGACATCAACGGCTTCACACAGAAGTACCTGGCGCGGGACCTGGACGCGGACTTCCACGGCTTCGGCGCGGCAGAGGATCCGAACGGGGTGGTCGACTCGTGGGACATCAACGGTTTCACGTCGCGGTTCTCGACGGCGCTGGCAACCAACGCCCATCTGGGAAACCTTCCGACCTTGATCGGTGGAGGCATGGCCGTGGGCGCCACCTCTCCGCTGCCGCCCCTGGCGGCCGAGCCGGCGGCGTTGACGGATTCGCCTGAGGCGGCGCTGCTGGCCGAAGAACCGGCCCACGCCGCCGAGACCGAAGCGCCGGCGGCGCTTCCGGGCGAGACGGCTCCGGCCGCAACGGCGGCCGACGACGATTTCACTGCCGGGGCGCTTGTCGCCTCGGTCGCGGCGGCCGCGCCGCAGTCCCCCGCCTGGTCGCCGGCGGCGTCCGAGACGGCCGCCTCTCCGAAGGTCGCAGACTCCTTTGGAGAGTCTGCGACCGACATCGACCTGGCCGCAACCGGCAGCCTGCTCGACCCGCTCGACCTGCCTGCCCTTAACGTGCGGCTGTGATCTGCGTTGAAGGCCGTTGCCGTTCATCCCCCGCCGCTGCCGCCGGTGATTCAACTTGACGAACACAACATCTCGTATTACTCTAAACCCATGACAGCCGTAGGCCGGGGCGCGCCCCGGCAATCATGCTGTATACCATTGACAGCCGTAGGCCGGGGCGCGCCCCGGCAATCATGCTGAGGGCAGGCAGCCTGGCCGAGTTGGGCATTGCCTCCCCGGAACTGCCCGGGTTAAAAACGCGGTTACATTCGTTGGGGCCCAATGCAATAGGAAAGGGGAAGAGAATGAGGGTTTGGATTAAAGACTTGGGAGTCAGCATGGAGGTGAAATCGAAGGGTATCGAGTTCGAGGTCCGTAGCCCGAACAACAGGAGGCAACTTGGCGACCTGTACTTGACCAAGACCGGCCTTATCTGGTGCAAGGGCCGGACTGCCAGGGAGAATGGTAAGAGGATGTCCTGGAATGAGTTCGTACAGATGATGAAGGTTCGCTAGCCGCCATCCGCGACGCGCTGCCCCCGAAACTGCCTGTCCCCGGAACTGCCGGGGCAAGATCGCCCTTGACACGAGGGCGGTTATGGGTGTCCCCGGAACGCCCCGGAATCCTTAGACACGTCGGGAAGGAGCAGGAGACGAATGCGAATCGAGCGATTCCGTATCGAGAACTTCCGCAACCTCCGCTTGGCGGAGTGCGAGAACCCACCGGACTTCATGGTGATCTGTGGAGGCAACGGTTGCGGGAAGAGCGCGCTCCTGCAAGCCTTGATGACTGCCAAGGAGCACGCTGGAGCCTATGGGCGCTTTCCGTTGGATCCTCGTGCAGTGTCAGCGGACTCAGATCTCAGCCGCATTTCAATGACGTTGGCCTTCTCCGACAATGAACGCGAGTTCGTTCAGAAGCGGTCCACCCATACGTGCCCTGAACGGGACGACATCATCATCGAGATCGAGGAGGGCGGTCGAGGACGAGTCGTCAGGCGATCATCGCCTACCGGCCAGCTCCTCAGTTCCTACTCTCGGTCAGTGCTTCACTCGCCGGGGTTCTTCGACTACTTCGATCCGTACAGAGTGACCCCCAAGATCGACTTATCGACGTGGGATTCGAGTTTTCTCAGCGATGATCGTACCAAGGAGACACTCGGGGCACCAGGCGCGCAGAAGTTCCGGTTCACAAAGCAGTACCTCGCGGGCTTGGTCATGCGAGACACCCAGGAACTTGCCGCATCCCAACGCGCGGGAAATCCCGTCTTCCAAGATTCCTTGGGCCCAATTCGCGACTTCTTCAATGACTTCTTCGCCCCCATGGAGTTCGTTGAGGTCCTGATCCATGAGTCTCCGTTCAGATTCGTCATCAAGACGCCGCGCGGCGAGATCGACATCGACGACCTGTCTTCTGGGGAGAAAGAGATTCTGAGCACTTTCATCCGGTTCCACCAACTTCAGCCAAAGGGCTCTGTGATTCTCATGGACGAAGCAGATGCTCACCTGCATCCTGATCTCGAACGCCGCTATCTCGAAGTTCTGAGGCAGGTCAGTAAGGGCAACCAACTCAGTAGTGTAACGAGTTGTGTGTAATTTGGTGGAGGTGCTGTTGAGGAGGTCATGCCCCGGAGCGGAGGCCGAGCGGAGCGAGGCCGAAGCGTAGGGGCATGACACGGGCCAAAAAGAAGGTACGCTAGTCCTTTTCGTCACCACAGACAGAAAGGAGGCGTACCTTCATGCGACAGCCTATCGTAGCGGAAGACGTGGCCGGGCGGCAAGAGGCGTTCTGGACCTGGGTGGACGGGGTCGTTCGCCGCCTGGTGAAGGACGTGGTGGAGAAGGTCCTGCGTCACGAGCAGCGTCTGGCGTTGGGAGCGGACTGGCACGAGCGGACCGGCGGTCGCACGGGTTACCGCCACGGCTATTACCGGCGCCGGCTGGTCTCGCCGTGCGGGGCGGTGGTGGTGACGGTGCCGCGGATCCGCGGGGTCCGTCTCGATTGCCGGGTCGTCTTCGACCGGTACCAGCGGCGGTGCCGCGACGTGGATCGGGTCCTGCGGCGGGCGTTCCTGATGGGCGTGAGCCTGCGGGACGCGGCGGAGTTGGCCGAGCAACTCTGGGGCGAGAGCCTGAGCCACCAGACGGTGGCGATGCTGATGCGATGGCTCGACGAACGGCTGGCGGCGTACCGCCGGCAGCCCATCGAGCCCGTCTATCCTGTGGTCCAGATCGACGGGATGTACGTGACGGTCGAGGGGCGCAAGCGGGTGGTGATGCTGGTGGTGGGGCTTCGTGAGGACGGCTCGAAGGCGGTGCTGGGCTTCTCGGTCGAGAGGGGCGAATCGTGCCGGGACCTCTTGTGGGACCTGCGGCGTCGTGGGCTGGAAGGCGTCGATCTGTTCGTCACGGACGACTCCGGGTCGATCAAGGCGGCGGTCCGCGAGGTGTACCCCGAGGTCCCGTGGCAGTCGTGCGTGTGGCACCGCTTGGTGGCGTTGTGGACGCGGCTGGGGCAGGTGCCGTGGCGGGGGCGGATGGTGCGAGAGGCGGGGCGAATCTTCCGGTGCGTGAGCCTGGAGGTGGCCGTGGAGGAGACCCGGCGATGGGCGTCCCGATGGGCCGGACGGGCCGAGGAGACGGTGGCTTGGTTCCTCGAAGGCCTGGACGACTCGTTAACGTTCTATCATATGCCTGAACCCTGGTGGCGAAGGACCCGTACCACAAGCCTGACGGAGCGGCTGATCCGAAAACTGAGGCGACGACTGCGGCCCATGGATGCCTTCGCAAACAAGCCCGCAGCCGAACGCGCCGTCTTCGGACAACTCCTCCGCTGGCACCTCGTACCAGAAATTACACACAATACTTGACAGTACCAACCAACTCTGGCTTACGACCCACTCTCCGGAGATGATGATTGCAGCCGGAACCGAATCACTGTACACGGTGTTGAAGGAGCCGATAGCCGTAGACGGCAACCAGTTCCAGCGCGTTACCGACAGCGAGGAGTTGCATGAAGCGCTTTCAGAGGTGATGGGTTCGCGTGGACTGGTCAGTTTCAACCAGCGCATCATCTTCATCGAGGGAGACGACGCATCGGCCGACAGGCAAGTCTACGAATGCCTCTATCCACCAGGCAGGTACAATGTCAGTTTTGTGCCGGCTGGCAATTCAGCAACAGTACGTCGAATTGCCGACAGGGTTAACGAACTCCTCTCCGCTGGCGTCCAGTTTCAGCAGTATTACTCTATCGTGGACGGAGACATTGACCGGGCCTCCCCTGCTCCCACGGGCGGCCGTCTATTCCGACTCCCGGTCTATCATGTAGAGAACTTTCTACTCGACCCGGACCTCATCCTTGAAGTGACCCGCGACATGCTTGGGGCGTCGTGTCCCTATGGTGACGCTCGTGATGTCGAGACGGCTCTTAAGCAGATTCTGCTTGAGGATGTTCACATGAGGCCCTACACAGCAGCATTGCTGGACGCGCGCGTCGCCAAGGCGGCAAAAGAGGCGTATGACGCTGTGTTTCGCCGCACACCAGAACAGCAAAGTATGCCTCCGAGACCAACCTTTGATGAGGTCGAGGGGGAAGCCCGGCGCCTCATGGGAGAAGCCGCCCAAGACGGGTCATGGCAAGCAAAATGCAAAGCGCGCGACCTGCTCAAGGGCTACTGCGCCCGGCATGAACTGAAGTACCAGCATTTCCGCAACAGCATTATTGCCAAGATGGGGAGTCCTCCAGCCGACCTTGACAACATCATGCAGAAGATCCTGTCGGACGCATGACAGAGAGGGAACGCGATGGATATTCCGGGACATATTCCGGCGACACCCATAACCGCCCTCGTGCCAAGGGGGCGAATTCACATCACAAGACCACCCATAGCGACGTCAAACCGTTGAGGTCGAACGGCTCCCGCCGTTGCCGTTGGCCGCTTGCCCCAGTAACCGCCGTTCTTTGCGCCTTGGCGGCTTTGCGTGAGGCCGTTTGCCGTTCAATGCGCAATGGCTTCGCCCCGTTCCCCGCCGCAGGCGGGCATTCGGCATTTGTCATTCGGCATTCGGCATTGGCCCTGCGAGTACGCGCTCCCCTTTCCGTCTTCGCCAAGGCTACGCCGGACAGGCCGGGTCGCGGCTAAAAGGGCCGTTGGCCGTTACCCGGATTCAGGCCGTTCTCGGCGTTCCGCTCCCTTGCGCTCGCGGCTCGGGAATTACCTTTGCCCCATCCCCTATTCCCCATTCCCTGCCGTTTTGTTAGAACTCTAACAAAATCCTCGCCCCTCCCTCCATTTTGTTAGAACTCTAACAACTTTTCGGCCTCTGCGGCGTCGCGCTCGCCGGTTGCGTTTCGGCTTTGGTGACTTACATCAATTTTGCCCCCTCAAAAACCCCTCAAAAACGGAACAAAACGGAACAAAAACGGACAAAAACGGACACATAAATCGCAAAAACGGAACAAAAACCAGCGCGTTTTGCCTTACCTATCTTAACATTTGGGCCCAAATCGCCCCTCACGGCCCAGAAACGGGGTTCCGAGGCAAAAAAAGCGCGCATTTGCCCGTTTCGGCAAGGTCAAAATTGACGTAAGTGTTATAGAGCAGGACGCATGTTTCGGCAGCGCAGACCCGTGCAAAGTCGCCGCCGCGCGCTTCACACGCGCCGCCGCGTCAAAACGTCTTGCTTTGCGGGGCGCATTACGCCACGGATCACGGCCGCACGAGCAACACGCGGCAAGGGGTCCCTTCGGCCCCGACGGCCCGCAGCGGTCCGCAGAACAGGTCGTATTGGCCGGTTTCCAGACCCGCCAGGGCCAGCCACTCGATGGCCCCCTTGATCGTGCCGCTGCCCAGAATCGCCATGTGGGCGGGGTGCCCCGGCGTCCCGCGCGGGTCCAGCGACGGGGAGTCGATGCCGATGAGCATGGGCCCCAACTCCACGAGATACGCCGCCGCATCGGCCGAAAACGCCACAAACCCCTCGTCGAACCGCTCGGCGATCCAGGCCGAGTTCTTGGTCCGAAACAGGATGCGCCGGCGGCCGGCTAGGTTGAGGTCCTCCAAAACGCGGCGGGTAATCAGGTCCACGTCGCCGACGTCCACCAGCACACACGGCCCCACGAGGGCCTGAGGCGGGATTTCGTCCACGGTGGCCCCGCCGTCGATGAAGTGCAGCGGTGCGTCGATGTGCGTGCCCGTGTGGCTGCTGAAGGCCATCCGCGAGTTGTTTGTCACGCCGCTTTCGGCGAGGGTGCGGACGAACTCCAACTCGAACGGCGGGTCGCCGGGCCAGAGCGGCATCTCGGAATGCATCGGAACGGTTACGTCGAAAACCGGCATGATGTGCCTCCTACGGTTCCCTCTGGCCGAGTATACGCCGTCGCGGGGGTTTTTTCTGGAACTTTTCGTCGCGGCGGCGGTCTGATATGATAATCGTACGGCAGTTATACCCACGGTCCGGGTCAACCTAGCGAGATGCACGTGAGTCGGAACGCTTTTCTGCTCGTATTGCTCGCCCTGTGCGCGGCGGCGCCGGCCGCCGTGGCCGGTCCGCGCAGCGACCTGGTGGGCGAGATCCTCCGCCGTGTCCCTGAGTGGCCCGGTACGGAGGTCGAAATCCCCATTTCCGTCTACGAGCAGTGCGTCCGCGAACTGGCTGAGGGTCCGGCCCCGCCGCAGCCGCCCGTCGTCGCGTGGATCGAGCGGGCGGCCTATGGCCTTCGCATCGGCGAGAAGGAAGTCGAACTGACGGCCGCCTTCAACGTGGTCCGCCTGCCGGGCAAGGGCGGCACGTCGGTGCGGCTTCTACCGGCCGATCTCGCGTGGCGCGACGCGACGGTTGACGGTCGCAAGACCGAACTCCGCCGCGCCGAGGACGGCTGGTTCCATTTCGACGCGCCGGAACCCGGCCGTTACCGCGTCGTGGCGACCACAACGGTGAAACCGAAAACCGCGGGCGACGTACGCCGAATCGAATTCGGCACGCCGCCTGCCGGCTGGACGAGCGGCGCCGTCGATTCCGACGCCGCCTGGGACGTGCGGTTCTCGCGGGCACCGTTGTCGGTCAAGGGAACCGACGCCGGCACGCACGGCACGGTGGGCCTCGCCGCCGGAGATCGCCTGGAGGTCCGATGGCAGCCGCCCCGGCCGCCCGTGCATCGGGCGGCTCAGATCGCCACCGAAGCGCACGTCGGCTGGACGCTGGCCGACGGCGTGCACCAGGTTCGGGCGATCCTGAACCTGCGTCTGTGGGGCGGCGAGACGTCGGAACTGACGGTCAACCTGCCGCCCGGCGCCGACCGTGTCCGCATCAGCGGGCCCGATGTCCGGGAGGTCCGGACGGCGGGCGTGTCGGCACGCGTGTTTCTGCGTGGTGCCATTTCGCAGCGGTCGCGGCTGGCGATCGAGTTCGAGTCGCCGCGCCCCACGACGGGGCGCATGGCGCTGCCGGCGTTCGGCGTCCAGGGTTCGAGCCACCGCGGGGGAACGCTGGCCGTCGCGGGCGGCGCCGGCGCGGTCCTGCTGGAGATGGCCTCGCCGGGGCTTGCGGCGATGGCGCTTCACGATCTGCCGGCCCGGACGCGCGGGCTCCTGGCGGCGCCGCCCGTGTACGCGTACCGGCTGACGGGGGCGTGGGAGGCGCGGGTCGACCTGGTGAGCATGTCGGAGTTTCCCGTCCGCGAGACGCTTATCGACAGCGCCCTGTACACCGTGCTTTACCGTCCGGACGGCCGGGTGATGGTGAAGGTGATTTACGAGGTCCGCAACCGGGCCCAACAGTACATGGCGGTGGCCCTGCCGCCGGGCGCGGAACTGGTCGTCGCCCGCGTGTCGGAGGTGCAGAAGAACCTTGCCCGCGGTCCCGGCCGCACGGTGTACGTGCCGCTCGAAAAGAGCGTCCTGACGACGGCGGGCCTGGTGAGTTTCCCCGTCGAACTGGTCTACGTGATGCGTGCCGAAGGGCTCGCTCGCGAGGGCACGTTCCGCCTGCCGCTTCCACGGGCCGATTTGCCGGTGGCGTATGCGCGGTGCGCGCTGATGCTGCCGGACGGGATGAAGGCCGGCGAGTGGCACGGTGTACTCCGGCGGGCCGATGCCTGGTCGAGCGAGACGGCGGAACTCGAGTTCGAATACGGCCGCGGGCACCTCGCGGAGGGGCTTCAGCCAAAGCCCGAGGAGGCGCCGGAGACGCCGACGCCGGAAAGGGAGCCGCAGAAGCCGAAAGCCCCGGGCCTGCTCGAGGCGATCGGGCGTCTGTTTGTGCGATCCGAAACCAAGTACAACGCGGCACTGCTGAGGAACCGCGAGATGGAGCGGCTGCGTGAGGAAGAGCGGGCGCGCGGGACCGAGTTCGATGAACGGGCACGGGCCCAGGCACGCATTCTTCAGGGCAAGAACCTCTTTCGCGCGGGGGTCGATTCCTACCGCGGGAAGAACTACGCCAAGGCCGCCGAACTGTTCAAAGGGGTTATCGACGCCGCACCGAAGTCGCTCGAAGCCAACAAGGCCGGGCAGTATCTGGCCAACGTGGCCATCGCGCTCGGCAAGGAGAGGAAGGGCGAGAAGGAGCAGCGCGGTCTGCGAGCCACGGCCAAGGCCGTCCAGAAGGCCCAGCAGTGGGGCAATATCGACATCCGCGAGCGGCAGAAACGCCTGCTCACGCAGGCCGACCTGGCCGTGCGGCGGGGAGACGAGGACCAGGCCGAAGCGGCCTACCGGGTGGCCGTCAATCTGGCCAGGCAACTCGAAGCGCGCGGCGAGGAGGCCCAGGAGCAGAAGGCCGTGGTGCGAAAGGCCCAGAAGTATTTGGCCGAGCGCGGCTGGCTCCGCGAGGAAGAGGGCAAGAAGGTTGCTGCACTCCAGCAGCAGGTGGCGGCCCTCCAGCGCGACATCGCGCAGACGGGCGGCCAGGAGATGGAGCAGGTTGTGGAGGCCCTCCTGCTCCCGGCCCCGCGCATCACGCTGTATAGCGGCCAGCGGTCCTACATCAGCGAGGCCCTGGTCCCGGCGGACATTCCCGCCTTGGGCGTCACCTTGACCCCGGGTCGCGACGTGGTGAGGGGGCCTCCTCCACCCGGTGAGGCTGGTCAGGCCGCACCCCAGGTTGAGATGGGTGAGGCCCTGGCCGAGCAGCAGGTGACGCTGCGCGCGACGGGCGCGCGCGGCCGCCGCCAGGTCGGTGTTGGCGGCGGAGGCTACGCCTACGGGGTTGCGGCTTCCCGCGACGAGATCGAGCATCTCAAGAAGCAGGTCGAGCAACTGAAATCCATCCACGGCCAACTGACGGCCCGGAAACCGGATTTCGCTGACGCGGCGCCGCGGTTCGAAGTCGGCGACGCGACGGAGGTAACCCGACCAGGCCGGGGCAAGCCGGGAGGCGACCTGTTCGGTGCGGCCGGCGTCACGTGGGAGGACAAGAGGCGAGATGCGGTGCGGCGGGATTTCGGCCGCCAGGTTGCCGAGAAGGCCGAGGCCCTGAAGGCCGAGGCCCGTAAGGCCACCGAACTCGCCCGCGCGGGCCGCATCGCCGAGGCCGGGAAACTCATCGATCGGCTCGAGAAACGGGCGCAGGTCACCGCCGGCGCTGCCATGACCCTCACGAGAAGAAGTGGTCGCGTGGCTGTTGATGACCTGGTCGCGAAGGTTCCCACGCGCAAGGGGCCCAAGCCGTCCATCGTGGCCAGGCGGCCCGCGCCGGCCGGTGAGCCGGAAGGAACTGTTGCGGTCCAACCGGACAGCGCCCGGGCGCCCTTGCGGCCAAGTGATGCGCGGCGGCACGCGGTCGCGCACTTCTTCACGGACGGACTGCGAGACGTGCGGGGCGCCCTGGAAGACGTCGGCAAGGCACGGGAGGCGCTCGAGAAGGAAGCACGCGAACAGGACAAGGTGAAGTTCAACGTCGCCGACCTTACTGTAGACGCCAACGGCGACCGGCAACTGGCCGAGTTCGTGGCGCGGAATTACGCGTGGGCGCTCAGGGATCGCGGCGGCCAGGTGGACACGAGCGGCATCGTCGACCGGCACGGCGCCGTTGTCCGAGCCGTCCCGTCGGAGACGGGCATGCTCTCTATCGCCGGCGGGACGCTCCTTCTCGGCGGGCAGCAGGTCGGCTTCGACCTGACCGAGGGCCAGGTCGGGATCCAGGTGGACGGCGGCACCCTCGTCGTGGCGAACCGGCCGGTGGCGGTGGCGAACATTGAGAAGGTTCTGGAGCGTCTGCGGCTGAACGTGGGTCAGCGGGTGGGTGTCGCCTCGCGCAACTTCTTCGTGGACGCCGGCACCGCGGAGGCCGCCGGCATCCGGTGGAAGACGGGCGCGAACGGCGTCCGCTACGCCGTCATCAACGAGGGGCAACTCCGGGGCGTGATGGACGTGGAGCAGCGCGCCGCCGGCGCGGCTGTCTCGGGCCAACTGCTGCTGCGCGACGCCTACCAGGAGGCCGTCGTCGGCACCGACGCGCTGCTGGCCAACGGCCTGCCGGTCTCCATCAGCCGCGCTGCCGACGAGCGAAACACGCTGATCTACAACGGCAACACGCTTCAGGTGGTCCACGATGATTACCTGATCGTCGATAACGGGGGGTACCTGACGGCCGTCAAGTCCGGCCGCATGCAGCACTGGTCGGTCGAGGTCGAGCCGGTGCGGTTCCCCGGCGTTCCGGCGGCGGTGGTGGTGCCGACGGTCGGTTACACGGTCAAGTTCGAGAAGACGCTTCTCGATGCAAGCGATACGTTGGAACTGGTGGCGGATTACACGTGGGAAGGAGACGAGCGATGAGAAAGCGGAATTGGACGATTCTTGTGGTACTGGCGGCGGCGGTCCTGGTAAGCGCGGCCGCGCAGGCGGCTGCTCCCAAGGCGAAGGCGAAGCCGCCGGCCACGCCGCCCGTACGGGCCGACGGCGAGAACAAGGTCACCCTGTCGTGGGAGAAGTTCAAGGAGGTGACCGGCCTCTCGGAAGAGGACCTCAAGGCCCGCGAGGCCGGCACGTTCACCCTCTCGTGGGAAGAGGTCCAGGACCTGCTGGGCGTCAAGATCGAGAAGGTGGGCAACGCGAAACTGCGGATTCCGTGGCAGGAGTTCAAGACGCTGCTCCTGTGGAGCATCCAGCAGAAGAAGCCAGAGATGCCGCCTCCGCCCACCGACTTTGCCATCACCAGCGCCGAGTACGCCGGTGACCTGTCGAAGGACGGAGCGGTCTTTACGGCCACGTTCAAGATCAGCATCCTGAAGGAGAAGGAGTGGAAGGTGATTCCGCTGCTTCCGGCGACGGTGGCCATCCAGGACGTGACACTGCCGCAGGGGGCGCATCTGAGGCTCGAGAAGAACTTCTACGAGGTCATGACCGTCGCCGCCGGCGACATCGAAGTCAAAATCACGTTCGCGGTGGCCGTTAAGGAAGAGGCCGGGTCGCTCTCGCTTCGGTTCGACCGGGTGCCGAGCGCCTCTTGCCTCCTCGACCTGAAGGTTGCCCAGACGGGCGTGGATATCGACGTCGTGGGCGCCCAGTCGGTGGTCAAGAAGGAGGAAGGCCAGGCGACGCGTGTGGCGGCGGCGCTTCCGGCGGCGGCGCCGGTGCAACTGTCGTGGGAGCGGGCCATCCCGGAGGCCGAGAAGGTGCCGCCGAAACTCTACGCCGAAACACAGACCCTCGTTGCGGTGGGCGACGGTATGCTCATCGGCCGCCAACGCGTCAACTTCAACATCCTGCACACGGGCGTCCGAGTCCTGAAACTCAAACTGCCGCAGGACACCAGCATCCTGGAGGTCAAAGGCGACCGCGTGCGCGACTGGCGCGTGACGAACGACGAGTTGAGCGTGGCGCTGAGCTCCGAGGTTCTCGGCGCCTATGCCCTGAACGTGACCTACGAGAAGGCGACCGGTGCCCAACAGGCGGGTGCGGCGTCGCTGCCGATTCTGCGGGCCGTTGACGTGGTCCGCGAGAAGGGGCACATCGGCGTCGTGGCGCTGGCAAACGTGGAACTGTCGGCGCCCAAACTCCAGGGCGCTACCGCCATCGACGTGCGAGAACTGCCGGCGGAACTCCTCTCGATGACCAGCCAGCCCATCCTGCTGGCCTATCGCTACGTGGCCGACACCTTCGACATCCAACTGGCGATCAAGAAGCACGAAGACGTGGACGTTCTGGTTACGATCATCGATTCGGCCGTCGTCACGACGATGCAGACGCTCGACGGCCGCCGCATCACCAAGGCCGTCTACAACGTGCGGAACAACCGCAAGCAGTTCCTGCGGCTGGTGATGCCGAAGGGCGTGGAGATCTGGTCGGCCAGCGTAAGCGGCAAGTCGATCCGCCCGGCCAAGGACGACGAGGGCCGCGTTCTGATTCCGCTGGTCCGCTCCGAGGGCGCCGCCAGCGGCCTCTCGGCGTTCCCGGTGGAACTCGTGTACGTTGAAAAAGAGGCGGACGCGGCCAAGAAGCCGCCGCCCCGCGGCACGCTCCACATCGAACTGCCGCGCGCAGCCGAACCCGTCACCCACTTCATGGTCAACCTGTACCTGCCGAAGGAAGGCAAGTACACGAAGGCGTGGTCGAGCGATGCGGCCATCGATGGGCCGCTGACGGTCGTCAAGGAGTTTCGTCAACTGGTGGGCGTGCTGGGCCGGCCCAAGGTGCACGCGGAGAAGGCTGCCAAGGTGCTTCAGATGGCGGCCCAGGCCAAGGCCGATGCGCGTGCGACGGCCGCCGGCGCCACGCCCATCCGCGTGAACCTGCCTATCGACGGGCAGTTGTTCCGGCTCGAGAAGATCCTCGTGCTCGACGAGCCGCTCTTCATCGACGTGACGTACAGCGGGTGGGAGCGAAAATAGATTCCCCCTGGCGCGCAGCGGGGCTGAACCTGCAGCGCGTGGTGTGCAGTTTGGCGGGG
>JAUVZF010000047.1 GCA_030602705.1 Planctomycetota bacterium | reverse complement strand
CGGGTGCGGAGACCCGCCGCGCACATGCCCGACGCGTGCCTCAGGCCCCACGGGCTCACGGCCGCCCGTACGGGCGCTACAGCGCGGTGGCCGGGAAAATCGCCACCCCTTTTCGGGTCCGAGGCGCGTTCAATGCGCTGTAGTGTGGCGGGGACCAGGATATGTGGGGCGCGCCGGGCCGTCCTCCCTCCCGCGCGGCGCCCTGGACCGGACGCCGCGCTATGTGCGTAAAGAAACGCACGGCCCGTACGGGTCGTGGCACACCCGTGATCAGGGTTCTGAGCGCGTTTTCATGCGAAGGAGTTGGAAATGAGCCATCACATCACACGCCGGTCTCTCTTGAAAGGCGCTGCCGCCGGCGCGGCCGTCACCGTGCTCGCGGAGCCGTTTCGGACGGGCGCCTATGCGGCGAACGACAAACTGAACTGCGCGTGCGTCGGCGCGGGCGGACAAGGGGGGACCCACGTCGGCGAGGCCGCCAAGCAGAACCTCGTCGCCCTGTGCGACATCGATGAGGGCCGCTTGGCCGGGGCGGCCAGGAAGGTCTCCAAGCAGCACCCCAAGGTCAAGACGTTCACCGATTACCGCAAGATGTTCGACGAGGCCGCCAAGTCGTTCGACGTGGTCTTCGTCGGGACGCCCGACCACCATCACGCGCCGGCCTCGATGATGGCCATCAAGCACGGCAAGCACGTGTACTGCGAGAAGCCGCTGACGCACTCCATCTACGAGGCGCGGCGCATCGCCGAAGAGGCCCGCAAGGCGAAGGTCGCCACGCAGATGGGCAACCAGGGGATGGCCAGCGAAAGCCACCGCCGCCTGTGCGAATTCATCTGGGCCGGGGCCATCGGCAAGGTCCGCGAGGTCCACATCTGGACCGACCGGCCGCTCAACTGGTGGCCGCAGGGCGTGGAACGCCCGAACTGGACCGACCCCGTGCCGAAGCACGTCAACTGGGACCTGTGGCTGGGTCCGGCGCCCGTGCGTCCGTACGCGGCCAAGTGGCGCGACGGTCCGCACAAGGGTAAGGCGGTGTATCACCCGTTCGTGTGGCGTGGGTGGTGGGACTTCGGGACGGGCGCGCTGGGCGACATCGCCTGTCATTCCATGGCGCCGGCGTTCTGGGCGCTGAAGTTGGGCCTGCCGACGGCGGTGGAGGCGAAGCACTCGGGGTGCAACCGCGAGACGTTCCCTCTGTGGTCGATCATCACGTACGAGTTCCCGGCGCGGGGCGAGGAGCCGCCCGTCAAACTCGTCTGGTACGACGGCGGCAAGAAACCGCCGCGACCGAAGGAACTGGACAAAGACCGCCAACTCGGCAAGGGCGGGGCCATCTACATCGGCGAGAAGGGGACGATGTTCGGCTCGCGGATCATTCCGGAGGAGAAGATGAAGGCGTTTTCGCGGCCCGAGAAGACGATTCCGCGCGTCAGGAGCCATCACGACGACTTCTTCCGCGCGTGCCGGGGCGAGCGGCCGGCGGCGTCGAACTTCGATTTCGCCGGCAACCTGGCCGAGGCCGCGCTCGTCGGCAACGTCGCTATCCGGGCGGGAAGGCGCATCGAGTGGGACGGCGAGAAGATGAAACCGACGAACTGCTCCGACCCGGCCGTGCTTCAGGTGATTCGGCGCGAGTATCGCCAAGGGTGGACTCTCTAATCCTACAACACTATGAGACCTTCCAGCAAGGCCGTCGCCCGGCCGGGCCACAACCGGCCACGGACGCAGGTAGGGCAGTAGTACTATGCGGGTTCAGGTAAGTCCCTGTCCACTTGCCGCGCGGCCCGTACCCGGTACGGGTCCGTATGGACGGGCCGCCCAACGGCGAAAATGGGCTTTCAAGCGCGGTCCGTACGGACCGCGCGAAATGGCGCTGTAGTGCCAGGTCTTTGGCACAAGCCTCGGCCGTTGGGATAATGCGGAGGTCCACGATGCACATGCGAGATAGGAGGTCGGGATGAAGCGACGGGATTTCCTGAGAACTTGCGGCGGAGGCGCCGCGGCGCTTGCCGTGCCCCGGTCGATGCTCGCTGCCGAGAAGCGCGACTCGCGGCCGAACATCCTCTTCGCCTTTGCCGATGATTGGGTCTGGCCGCATGCCGGCATCGCCGGCGACCCCGTCATCAAGACGCCCACGTTCGACCGCGTCGCCCGCGAGGGTGTGATGTTCACCCGCGCGTACGTCTCGGCGCCCTCGTGCACGCCGAGCCGGGGCGCCATCCTCACGGGCCAGTACCACTGGCGGCTCGAGGATGGGGCGAACCTCTGGAGCACGCTGCCGGCCAAGTTCGACGTGTATCCCGACCTGCTGGAGCGGGCGGGCTATCACGTCGGCTTTTGCCGCAAGGGATGGGGACCGGGCAGCGACACGGCCGGCGGACGCAAACGCAACCCCGCCGGGCCCCGGTTCAAGACGTTCGAGGCGTTCCTGGCAGCGCGGCCGGCGGGCAAACCGTTCTGCTTCTGGTTCGGCAGCACCGACCCGCACCGCGGGTACAAGTGGCAATCGGGTGTCCAGAGCGGGATGAAACTGGCCGACGTCAAGGTCCCGGCCTGTCTGCCGGACCACGAGATCGTCCGCACCGACCTCTGCGACTACTACTGGGAGGTCCAGCGCTACGACCGCGAGACCGGCGAGATGCTCAAGAGGCTGGAAGCAATGGGCGAACTGGACAACACCATCGTCGTCATGTCCGGCGACAATGGGCTCCCGTTCCCGCGGTGCAAGAGCAACCTGTACGACCTGGGCACCAACGCGCCGCTGGGCATCCGCTGGCCCGCGAAGGTCAAGGGCGGACGCGTCGTCGAGGACTTCGTCAGCCTGTGCGACCTGGCGCCGACGTTCCTGGAGGCGGCCGGCCTGAAGCCGCTGCCCGCCATGACCGGCCGGAGCCTGATGAACATCCTCGCCTCCGAGAAGAGCGGTCGCGTGGATGCGAAACGCGACCACGTCCTGACGGGCATGGAACGCCACACCTGTGCCCAGAAGGGCACCACCGAGGGCTATCCGATGCGGGCCATCCACACGCACGACCACCTCTACATCCGCAACTTCAAGCCCGACCGCTGGCCCGCCGGAACGCCCGAGGTCTACCGCGACATCGACGGGTCGCCCACCAAGAAACACATGATGGACAGCCGCGACAAAGCGAAGGTCAAGCCGCTCTTCGAACTGGCCTTCGGCAAGCGCCCCGCCGAGGAACTCTACGACCGCCGCAAGGACCCCGGCCAACTTCACAACGTTGCCGCCGACCCGGCCTACGCCGCGGTCAGGAAACGCCTCGCCGATGCCCTCATGGCCGAACTCAAGGCCACCGCCGACCCCCGCGCGCTCGGCTCTGGCGACGTGTTCGACCGGTACCCCTATGGCGGCGGCGGGGCGAAACGCCGCAACCCCAAACCCGCACAGACAGGCGAAAGGAAGACCCGATGACTGCAGGACGCACGACCCGTCGCGATTTTCTGAAGGCCCTCGGCATGGGAGCGGCTGCCCTGGCCTTGCCGCGCCGGCTCGCGGGCGCCGAAGAACCGCCCAGACCCAACATCATCCTCATGATGGTCGACGACATGGGCTATTCCGACATCGGCTGCTACGGCGGCGAGGTCCGGACGCCGAACCTCGACCGCCTGGCCGCAAGCGGTCTGCGATTCACGCAGTTCTACAACACCGCCCGGTGCTGCCCCACCCGGGCCACCCTCATGACCGGTCTGTACGCGCACCAGACCGGCGTCGGCCACATGATGAGCAACCGCGGCGCGGACGGGTACCGGGGCGACCTCAACAAGACGTGCGTCACGATCCCCGAGGTGCTGGCGCCCGCTGGCTACGGGACGTACATGTGCGGCAAGTGGCACGTCACGCGGTTCATCGGCCCCACCGGCCCAAAGCACAACTGGCCGCGCCAGCGAGGCTACGACCGCTTCTTCGGGACGATGAGGGGGGGCGGCAATTTCTGGGCGCCCGCCGGGCTGACCGAAGACAACACGCAGATCAAGGCGCCCCCAGGGTTCTACTACACCGATGGCATCAGCGACCACGCCGTCACGTTCATCACCGACCATGCGCGGAAGCGGCCCGACGACCCGTTCTTCATCTACGTCGCCTACACCGCGCCGCACTGGCCGCTGCACGCGCCCGATGAGGACATCGCCAGGTACCGGGGCAAATACATGAATGGGTGGGACGCCATCCGGTCGGCGCGGCACGCCCGCATGATCGAGATGGGCCTCGTCAGGAAGGAGTGGCCCCTGACGCCTCGCGACACGGCTGCCACGGCCTGGGAAGAGGTGGACGAGGAGAAGAAGAAGGAGATGGACCTGCGGATGTCGGTCTACGCCGCCCAGATCGACCGCGTGGACCAGGGTGTGGGGCGGATCGTCGAGACGCTCAAGAAACTGGGGCGGCTCCAGAACACGCTCTTTCTGTTCCTCGCCGACAACGGCGGGTGTGCCGAGGGCGGGCCCTGGGGCTTCGAGAGGGGAAAAGGCGGCAGGATCGGCACCGACAAGTCCTTCGCCAGTTACGGCCTCTCCTGGGCCAACGCCTCCAACACCCCCTTCCGCCGGTACAAGCACTGGGTGCACGAGGGAGGCATCGCCACGCCGCTCATCGTTCACTGGCCCGAGAGAATCAAGGCGAAAGGCGAATTGCGGCGGCAGCCCGCTCACGTGATCGACATCATGACCACCTGCGTCGAGGTCGCCGGCGCTGCCTACCCCGCCGAGTACAAGGGCAACAGGATCACGCCCATGGAGGGCAGGAGCCTTCTGCCCGCCTTCGACGACAAACCCATCCAACGCGAAGCCATCTTCTGGGAACACGAGGGCAACCGGGCCGTCCGAATCGGAAAGTGGAAACTCGTTGCCAAGGGACTGACCGGACCCTGGGAACTCTACGACATGGACGCCGACCGCACCGAACTCAACGACTTGGCCGCGAAGGACACCGAACGCGTCAAGCAGATGGCCGACGTCTGGCAGAAATGGGCCGAGCGGACCCACGTCGTGCCCTACGCCTAGGCCGGACGCAAACCGAAGAAAAAATGAACGGGACGACGGGAATGCACAGACGCGCCTTTCTGAAGGCATGCAGCGCGGGCGCCGCGGCAATGGCGGCGGCGGGTCGCGCCTCGGCGGCGCGGGGCGCCGCGCCGCGCAAGCCCGACATCATCTTCGTTCTGGCCGACGACCTCGGTTACAGCGAACTCGGGTGCTACGGCAACACCTTCAACGAGACGCCGAACCTCGACCGGATGGCCCGCGAAGGCATGCGCTTCACCGACGCCTACGCCGCCGCCCCCGTGTGCTCGCCGTATCGGGCCGCGCTGGTGACCGGCCAGGCGCCGGCCCGCGTTGGCATCACCGACTACCTTCGCCCGAACGACCCGAAGCACCTGTCGACCGACCACGTGACCGTTGCCGAGGCGCTCAAGGCCGCTGGCTATGCCACCGGCATCATCGGTAAGTGGCACCTGACCGGCTACGCGAATCACGGCGCGAAGGAGACCCCGCCCGCCGCGCACGGCTTCGACGAGACCATCGCCAGCGAGAACCGCGGCATCGGCGGCGGCTCGTACTTCCACCCGTACCACTTCAACCGCGAAATCGAGAAACGCCTGCCGGGAAAGGAGTACCTCACGGACCGGCAGAACACCGAGGCCGTGGAGTTCATCGAGCGGCACAAGGACGGCCCGTTCTTCCTCTTCCTGAGCCACTACGCCGTCCACACACGCCTCAGCGGCAAGCCCGACCTGGTGGCCAAGTACGAGGCCAAGCCGGGCGCGGGGAAGGGCTTTCGCGCACCGAAGAACAATCCGCACCTGGCGGCCCAACTCGAAAGCATCGACGAGGGCGTGGGCATGATTATGAAGAAACTCAAGGCCCTCGGCCTCGCCGACAACACGGTGCTCATCTTTACGGGCGACAACGGCGGCGAGGACAGGGTCACGAGCAACGCGCCGCTGCGAGCCGGCAAGTCCACGCTGTACGAGGGCGGTATCCGCGAACCGCTCCTTGCCCGCTGGCCCGCCGTGGTCCCGGCCGGCACCGTCTGCCGCACGCCGACCAGCAACTTCGACTTCTATCCGACGTTCTGTGAGGCGGCGGGCATTCGCCCCGACGCCAGGCAGCACCTCGACGGCGTCTCGATCCTGCCGCTGCTCAAGGACCCGAAGGCACGCCTCGCGCGCGACACGCTCTGCTGGCACTATCCGCTGGCGCGGCCGCATTTCCTCGGCGGGCGTTCCACGGGCGCTATCCGAAAGGGCGACTGGAAACTCATCGAGTCCTTCGACACTGGCAAGGCCGAACTCTATAACCTGGCGGACGACCTCGGTGAGACCAACGACCTGGCCGCCGCAAAGCCCGAAAAGGTCGCCGAACTCAGGGAGGCCCTCGCCGCATGGCGGGCCGACTGCGGCGCCGTCGTCCCCGCCGACTGCAAGGACTACGACCCTACCAGGCCCGCCCGCAAGCCGCGGCCGAAGAAGAAGGGGCCGTCGAAGTAAGCCGTGGACCCGCCCCCCGCGACGGGCTGACTCGACGCCGCTTCCTTACGGGCGCGGCTCAGATTGCTGCGTACCGACTCCTCCCGTATCTGAGGCCATACGGGCGGAAGGGGCGCTTTGCCGTTGCATGGTCACGTGCCGCGCGGTAGCATCTTCCGCTGCTTTCCGTGTATCTATTTTCAGCCTTCATAGGGGGACGCATGCTCGGCAAGATCCTTTCCGCAGGGGTTTTCGGCATCGACGGGTATCGGGTGGAAGTCGAGTTCGACGTCCGCAGCGGCCTGCCGGCGGCGGTGGTCGTTGGGCTGCCCGATGCGGCTGTCAAGGAATCGAAGGACCGCGTCGCGACGGCCCTGAAGAACTCCGGCTACACGTGGCCCGACGGGCGCATCACGATCAACCTGGCCCCCGCCGACACGAAGAAAGAGGGCCCCGCGTTCGACCTGCCCCTGGCCCTCGGGGCGCTGGCCGCCACCGGGCAGATGCTCTCGGACCGTCTCAAGGACTACGCCGCCGTCGGCGAACTCGCCCTCGACGGGGCGGTCCGGTCCGTCAAGGGGGCGCTCTCGATGGCCATGACGGTCCGGGCCGAGAAACTGCGGGGCCTCATCCTGCCCGCCGTCAACGCCCGCGAGGCGGCCGTCGTCACGGGCATCGAGGTCGTGCCCGTGCGGGCGCTCGCCCAGGCCGTTGGGTTCCTGACGGGCGAACTTCCGATTGAACCGTGCGCGGTGGACCTGGAAACCGTTTTCGAGGACGCTCGTCGCGACGACGTGGACTTCTCGGACGTGCGCGGCCAGGAACACGCTAAGCGGGCGCTTACGGTCGCGGCGGCTGGTGCGCACAACGTCGTGATGATCGGGCCGCCGGGGTCGGGCAAGACGATGCTGGCGCGGCGGCTGCCCACGATCCTGCCGATGCTGGGCATCGAAGAGTCGCTCGAGACGACCCGCATCTATTCGAGCCTGGGCCTGTTGCCGCCGGGTGAATCGGTCATCGCCACGCGCCCCTTCCGCTCGCCCCATCACACGACGAGCGAGGCGGGGCTGGTGGGCGGCGGCACGGTGCCCGCGCCGGGCGAGGTCAGCCTGGCCCATCACGGGGTGCTGTTTCTCGACGAACTGCCGGAGTTCAACCGGCACACGTTGGAGGTGCTGCGCCAGCCGCTCGAGGACGGCGTCGTCACGATCAGCCGCGCCGCCGCCAGCCTGACCTTCCCCGCCCAGATCATGCTCGTGGCCGCCCTGAACCCGTGCCCGTGTGGATATTTAACGGATCCCAAGCGCGAGTGCCACTGCACGCCGCGGCAGGTCCAGGCGTACCTGGGGAAGATCTCCGGGCCGCTCCTCGACCGGATCGACATCCACCTCGACGTGCCTGCCGTGCCGTACCGCGAGTTGCGCGGCAAGGCCGAGGGCACGTCGAGCGCCGGGATGCGCGAGCAGGTCCTGGCGGCCCGCGAGCGGCAGGCAGCACGCTTCAAGAGCCGCCGCATGACCAACGCCCGCATGACCCACCGGCAGGTCAAGAAGCACTGTGCCCTCGATGACGCCGGCGAGAGCCTGCTGAAGCAGGCGATGCACGAGATGGGTCTCTCCGCCCGTGCCCACGACAAGATTCTCCGGTCCTCCCGCACCATCGCCGACCTCGAAGGCGCCGAGAACGTCACGGTCACGCACCTGGCCGAAGCCGTGCAGTACCGAAGGCTGGATCGAAACCTGTTTGCGTGAGGCGTTTCGCCGTCTGCGCCGCTTACTCACGTGCGCGGCTAGTCTTGTCACGTGCGCTGGTCGGGCGCGCGTGTAACTAGCCGCGAGCGTAAGCGAGCGGACGCCGTTCGCGCACAATGATGCCGAAGCCCTGACTAGCCGCGAGCGTAAGCGAGCCGAATCGAAGGGCAACCCATGGCGCACGTCCTGGCGTACTTCCTGACCTGGACGACCTACGGGACGTGGCTTCCCGGCGATGCCAGGCGGTGGGTCGATAAGAAGGGCTCGGCCGAGACGCCGTACCGGCAGGGGGATCCCGAGCGGGTTGCCGTGGCCCGGCGTCGCATGAAGCAAGCAGCCATTCGTCTCGACGCCGCTTCGCGCCAACTTGTCGACGCCGCGATTCGCGAGACGTGCCGGGTCAAACGGTGGCGCCTTCACGCCCTCAACGTGCGGTCGAACCACGTGCATCTTGTCGTGACGGCCTCGGGGCAAAGCCCCGAACGCGTCATGACGTGCTTCAAGGCCTGGGGGCCAGTCGCAGGCTCAATCCTGACGCCGGCAGGCGCCGATGGTGGACGAGGCACGGCAGTACACGCTACATTACCAACCCGGCTTCGCTGGCGCGTGCCGTCGAGTACGCGACGAACCAGTGAACGCAGGTCGCGATGCCGCTTACTTACGTGCGCGGCTAGTTTGCGCTGTGACTAGCCGCGAGCGTAAGCGAGCGGACGCCGTTCGCGCACAATGATGCCGAAGCCCTGACTAGCCGCGAGCGTAAGCGAGCGGGCCGGTATCCCAAGCAGGAGACCATGATGGCCGATGTGCATCGAGTCGGCTTCATCGGCTTCGGATTCATCGGCAAGGTGCAGGCGTACGCGTATCGCAACCTGCCGCTGTTCTACGATCCGGCGCCGCTGGCGGCGCGGATTACGCACGTCTGCACCAGTCGCCGCGAGACCGCCGAGAAGGGGGCCGCACTCCTCGGCGCCCAGTGCGCCGTCACCGATTACCGCCAGGTTACCGAGAACCCCGACATCGACATCGTTCACGTCTGCACCCCCAACCACCTGCACAAAGACGCGCTGCTGTCGGCCATGGCGCACGGCAAACACATCTACTGCGACAAGCCGCTCGTCGCAAACGAGGCCGAAGCCGACGAAATCCAGGCCGCCCTCGCCGCCTACAAGGGTACCGCCCAGATGGGGTTTCAGAACCGGTTCTTCCCCGCGACGCTCCGCGCCGGGCAACTCGTCCAGGAGGGGTTCCTGGGCCACGTGCTGGAGTTCCGGGCCGCCTTCCTGCACGGTGGAAGCGCCGACCCCCGCGCGCCGCTCACGTGGAAACTCTCGGCGGCCGCCGGCGGCGGCGTCATCGCCGACCTCGCCTCACACGTCCTCGACTTGGTCCATCACCTGCTCGGCGAGTACGACAGGTTGGCGGCGGCGACGCGCATCGCCTACCCGAAGCGGCCGTCTCCCGACGACCCGTCGCGCATGCTCGACGTGGATGCCGAAGACTGCGTGATGGTCCTGGTCCGGATGCGGTCCGGGGCGCTGGGAATCATCGAGGGCACCAAACTCGCCACCGGCACGGAGGACGAACTGAGGTTCGAGATCCACGGATCGCGAGGGGCCCTGCGCTACAACCACATGGACCCGCACCATCTGGAGGTCTACGACGCGACCGCCGCGCCCGAGCCGATCGGTGGCCGGCGCGGATGGACACGCATCGACACGGGCCAGCGGTACCCTGAACCTGCCAGCGGGTTTCCGTCGCCGAAGGTCAGCATCGGCTGGCTGCGGGCACACATCGCAAGCATCGCCCATTTCCTGGAGGCGGTGCGCGACGGCAGGCCCGGCGACCCGGGCCTCGCGCAGGGCGTCTATGTCCAGCGGCTGATGGAGCGCATCCGCCAATCGGCCGAGGCGGGCCGGTGGGTAACCGTGTGACCTGCGGTTGAGTTCTGCAGGCGGACCTATCGCCCGGGATGGATGCTGTAAAGCACTTCACGCTGTACGGTAGCAGCGCATAGCGCGGTGGGTCTCCCGACCCGCCGCGCACCAACTCCAACGGACTCGTGCCGGACCGCTTGGCCGCGGGTTCGCCGCAGCGCATCACGCAGGCACACGCGGCAGCAGGTTGGGCGTGACCATCCAGACGAGGCGCCGGCCGGCGGACGTGTCACCTTCGAGGCACGCGACGGCCACTTCCGCGAACTTCACCGCCTCGGCCGCATCGCTGCCGGCCAGCAACCTGGAGGCCAGGTGGTCCAGGAATGGCAGGTGGCCGACGACCATCAGGTCCTCGCCGGCCTGGTCGATGTCGCGGCGGACGGGGTTGATGTCGTGGTTCGGCGCAAGGTCGTCGCGCTCCACGAGGCCTTCTGCCGCATCCACGGCCGCCGACAGGATCGCCGCCGTCTCGCCCGCCCGCGTCTTGGTGCTGTGCCAGATGCTGCCGACCCGCAGGCCGAGTGGTTTCAGAAACTCCGCTACCTTGCAAACCTGCTCGCGACCCTGGGGCGACAGATGCCGCTCAGGGTCTTCTTGTTTCGACCTCGCGTTGCCGTGCCGGACAAGATAGACGCGCATGCCGGCCCTCCTGGCTGAGCGATAGATGTAGGATCCGAAAGAACGCAGAGCGGCGCATCAGAGGGTTGCGGCCGCCTTGGCCCATTGTAGCGGGTTCCTGCTGAGGGTTCGCGGAAATCCCAGCCGACGCGCTTCGGGCGCCTGGTGCGGAAATCTCGTCTTGACACTCCACCCGACCCGCGTTCAAATCGGCCGAACGCGAACTCGCCTACACAAAGCACAAAGGAGGCTGCTTATGTTCGGCGCACGCTGCGCGGGCGTCTTTCTGACGGCGTTGGCGGTTCTACTGGTTGCCGCCGTGGCACTCGGCGCGGAGAAGAACATGAAATCCGGCGTCACGGTCCTGGCGCGCGCCAAGTGCGACCCGAGTTACGTCCTCTATTCCAGCCGCCAGACCGAGGCGGCCCACCTCATCCGTCTCGACGGACGCGAGGTCCACCGCTGGGACTATCCGCAGGGCAAGACGTGGCACTATGCCGAGATGCAGCCCGACGGCCACCTCGTCGCCATCATCAAAGACGTGATGATCCTGGAACTGGACTGGGACAGCAAGTTGGTCTGGAAGGCCGAGATGCGGGCGCACCACGACTTCGCCCGTTTACCCAACGGCAACACGCTGGTCGTCTCGCGGCGGACCATGAAGCACCCCTGGAAGGACGAGGGCAAACTCGCCTGCGACATCCTCGTCGAGGTAACGCCCGGCGGCAAGACCGTCTGGGAGTGGAAGGTTGAGGAACACGCCAAGGAAGTCGCAGCCCTCGTCGATTTGCGCATCCCGCCCTATGAAAAGTTCTGGGACTGGCCGCACGTCAACACGATTGAGGTTCTGCCCGACAACCCGGCTGCGAAGAAGGACCCGCGCTTCCGGGCGGGGAACCTGCTCGTGTGCGGACGCCACATCAACGTCATCTGGGTCATCGACCGAAAGACCGACAAGGTCGTCTGGGCGTGGGGACCGGGCCAACTGCTCGGCCCGCACATGCCCACCATGCTCGCCAGCGGTCGCATCCTGGTTTACGACAACGGTCAGAATGCGGCGGATAGCGTCCGCGGCCATACGCGCGTGCTCGAACTCGACCCCCTCACCGGAAAGATCGTCTGGGAGTATAAGGCCGATCCGCCGAAGAGTTTCTACTCGCCGTCTCGCGGCTCGAACGAACGCCTGCCGAACGGCAACACGTTCGTCGCGGAATCAGATTCCGGCCGCCTCTTCGAGGTCACGCCCGCAGGCGAGACCGTCTGGGAGTTCCTGAACCCCGAACGGCGAAAAAACGGCGGCCGCATGGCACTCTACCGCGCGCTGCGGTATCCCCGCGACCTCGTGGACCGTCTGCTGGCCGAACACGGCGGCCGCAAACGCAACGAATGAGTGCCGGACGGGGTCGTGCGGCCCGCATCTGGTGAGGCTTAGCGCGGCCCGTCCATACAGACCCGTACCGGGCCAGGGGAGAAATCTCGTCGTCCGCACACGGATAACGGCGAGATTCCCTTCGGCTCCGCTTAGGGCAGGCTCTCGACTCGCTTTGCTCGCTCGGAATGACACGCTAGACACGTACGAGGGGAGATGGGCCATGGCCAGGAAAGTTACGCGTCGCACGTTTCTCAGGGCGTCCGGAACGGCTACCGGTATCGGCCTGGCGGCCGGTGTTCTCGGCGGCCGCGCCCGCGCCGCGCCCAGCGACAAGGTGAATCTCGGCCTTGTCGGCGTCGGGCCAATGGGCGGCGGACACCTCAGGCGCTATCTCGCCTTCCCGGACGTCCGGGTTACTGCCATCTGCGACGTCAATCAGCGGAAACTCGCCGGTGCGGTCAAGAGCACCAAGGGCTCGGCCACCGGCTACCGCGACTTCCGCAAGTTGCTTGAGCACAAGGACCTCGATGCCGTCGTGGTCGCTCCCCCGCCGCACTGGCACGCCATCGTCGCCGTCGCCGTCTGCAAGGCGGGCAAGGACGTGTTCATCGAGAAACCCATGACGCAGACGGTCGGCGAGAGCCAGGCCGTCTGCAAGGCCGTCAAGGACCACGAGCGCATCTCGCAGGTCGGCACGCAGATTCACGCGGGCGAAAACTACACGCGGGTCGTCGAGATCGTCCGCTCCGGCATCCTCGGCAAGATCAGTTGCGTCCGAACGTTCATGAAACTCGACCAGACCCGCAAGGGCATCGGCACGGCCAAGGACTGCCCGCCGCCCGATTTCCTGGACTGGGACATGTGGGTCGGCCCGGCGCCGATGCGACCGTACAATCCGCTCATCACGAAGGGGGCGTACCATCACTGCTCGTTCATGGCCTTCAGCGGCGGGTGGCTGCCCGGCATGGCCCCGCACATCATCGACCTGCCCATCTGGGCACTCAATCTGGGCCTGCCCACGCAAACGAGTTGCAGCGGCGGACGGTTCGTCCTGGAAGACGGCGGCGACTGTCCGGACCTCCAGGAGGTCCTCTGGCAGTATCCCGCACTGACGATGACCCACATGATGAACCTGACGAACTCTTACGGATGGGACTTCCACGGCACGGGCCGACGCAAACGCCGCCTTGGCATCTACTTCCACGGCGAACAGGCCACCCTCTTCTGCAACTACAGCACGTTCAAGATCGTGCCCGAAGACGACCCGAAGGCCGAACTCCAACTCCCCGACGAGACCCTGCCGCGCTCCCAAGGCCATTACCGAGAGTGGATCGATTGTATCAAGAGCCGCAAGCAGCCGTCGTGCAACGTCTTCTACCACCACAGGGTTAACGTGCCGTGTTGCCTGGCGAACCTGTCGCTCAAACTTGGCCGCTCCATCCAGTTCGACCCGAAAACCGAGACGGCCGTCGGCGACGACGACGACGAGGCCAACCGTGCCTTCACGCCGACCTACCGCAAACCGTGGACGCTGGGGTGACCGTGAGGTGAGCGCGTGAGCGGTAGTCTGGGGCTTCGGCGCCTGATGGAGCGGTCCACCGTGATGGACGGACTTGCTGCGCACGGGCTTGGCGAAGAGGCGGCCGCCGCCAAAGCCGAACGGTTCGACCGCTGTGCCCGGGCGCTCCAGCGTGCCGGTGTGGTGCCGGACGCCGCAGCACGGGCGTTCTTCGTCCCCGGCCGCATCGAGGTCCTCGGCAAGCATACCGATTACGCGGGCGGCAGCAGCCTGGTGGCGGCGCCCGAGCGCGGGCTCTGCCTCGTTGCTGTGGGCCGCGACGACGCGACCGTCCGCGCCGTTGCGATGGATTTGGACGACGCGTGCGAGTTTGTCCTCTCGGGCGATCTCGCGCCGACCGTCGGCCACTGGTCGAACTACCCGATGACCGTTGCCCGGCGCCTGGCTCGCAACTTCCCGGGCCGCCTGTGCGGGGCGGACGTGGCGTTTGCCGGCGACCTGCCCGTCGCAGCCGGTATGAGTAGTTCCAGCGCACTGGTGGTGGGGTTCTACCTGGCGTTGGCGGCCGTCAACCGGCTCGACGAGCGCGCCGAGTACCGCCAGAACATCGGTGCGCCCGAATCGCTCGCCGACTACCTCGGCGCCGTCGAGAACGGGCAGACGTTCGGCAGTCTGACCGGCGACAAGGGCGTCGGCACGTTCGGCGGCAGCGAGGACCACACCGCCATGCTCTGCTGCCGGCCCGGGATGCTGAGCCAGTACGCGTACTGCCCCACGCGGCCGCAGCGGACGATTCCGCTGCCTGCCGCCTGCACCTTTGCCATCGCCTCGAGCGGCGTTGCGGCGGAAAAGACCGCAGGGGCCATGGAGCGGTACAATCGGGCCTCGCGGCTGGCGTCGGCCGTGGCGGCGGCCTGGCGCGACGCCACCGGCCGCAGCGACGCGACCATCGGTGATGCCCTCGCGAGTTCCGACATCGCTGAAACACTCCCTCGCATGCGTGAGGTCGTCGTGGCGCCGCCGGCGGGCGGTCCGTTTTCGCATGAGGAACTCGACGGGCGGTTCGAGCACTTTTGGGCCGAGAGTGCCGAGATCGTCCCTGCGGCAGGCGACGCGTTGGCTGCCGGCGACCTGGCCGAGTTTGGCCGCCAGGCGGATCGTTCGCAGCACTTGGCCGAAACGCTTCTCGGAAACCAGATTCCGCAGACCGTTTTCCTGGCTCGAAGTGCCCGCGAGTTGGGTGCGGCGGCCGCATCGGCCTTCGGGGCAGGGTTCGGCGGCAGTGTGTGGGCGATGGTTCGCGGCGACGAGGCGGACGCGTTTCTGGAGAACTGGGCGGCGAGATACCGCGAGGCGTATCCGGGGGACGCGGCGAACGCCTCGTTCTTCCTCACGCGGCCGGGGCCGGCGGCGTTCGACTTGCGGGGCTGATGGGCGCAGCGAGGCGATCTGCCGGCCCGACACATGCGGCTGGCTGCATAATACTTACGTCAAATTTCTCCTCGCCGAAACCCCCAAATGCGCGTTTTTTTTGGCTTCAATCCTTGATTCTGGGCCGTGAGGGGCGATTTGGGCCTCGAATGTTAAGATAGGTAAGGCAAAACGCGCTGGTTTTTGATCGGTTTTTGCGATTTATGTGTCCGTTTTTGTCCGTTTTTGTTCCGTTTTGTTCCGTTTTTGAGGGGTTTTTGAGGGGGCAAAATTGACGTAAGTCACCAAAGCCGAAACGCAACCGGCGCGCGCGGCCGCGCAGGGGCCGAAAAGTTGTTAGAGTTCTAACAAAATCCGAGGTGGGGTCCGAATTTTGTTAGAGTTCTAACAATCGGGTCGAAAACGGAAACGGCTTTGACCGCAGAGAACGCCGAGAACGCAGAGAACGGCGGTTACTGGGTAACGGCAAACGGCAACGGCCATTTTAGCCGCGACCCAGAGGGGAGCGCGTACTTGCAGGGCCGAATGCCAAATGCCGAATGCCAAATGCCGAATGCCAAATGCCGAATGCCGAATGCCCGCCTGCGGCGGGGAACGGGGCGAAGCCATTGCGGCTTGAACGACAACACGGCCTCACGCAAAGCCGCCATCGAACGGGCGGGTCAGGACAACCAGCCCTGTTCCTGGAGCCGCTGCCACGCCACACGGATGTGGTCCGGCTTGAACATCTGGCGCTTGCGGTCGCTCCATGCGTGGACGGCAGCAACAGCCTCGTCGCCACTCTTCGCTGGCG
Organism: Planctomycetota bacterium; assembly: GCA_030602705.1. Classification (GTDB taxonomy): domain Bacteria; phylum Planctomycetota; class Phycisphaerae; order FEN-1346; family FEN-1346; genus JAUVZF01. The sequence continues at coordinate 13,132 of JAUVZF010000047.1, read as the reverse complement.
GCCTCGCGTGCTTGGCCACCCAATGCACGGTGGAGAGCAGTTCCATGCCGTAGGGAGTCTCAAAGCCAGCAATCAACTCAGCCACACGCTGAAGTCTCGCGTTGGAGTTCGGCCGCTTCGCGAGGAAGGCTTCAGCCTCCTCCACAGAGCCCGGCAGGAGTTCGATCTCCGTCTCTGGTCGCTGACTGTCCCCATAGCCACGGATGAAGTGACCCTCGATGCGCTCCAAAACCTTGTTCAAATTGGCCGCATAGGGACCAAAGAGGCCGGCCTCATAGCGCAGTTTGAGCGGCTCACCGGCCTCTTGGAGCAAGTACGCCAGTTTCTGGATCTCCAGGAGCGTGCGACTGTAACCAAGCGCGGCATACTGCTTCATCAACTCGATGACCAGCGCCCGGCCGGCCGTCATGTTGGGCCGCTTGGTGCGGACGGGCATGGCCTTGGCGTCCGGCGCTCCACGCGGCTCAAAGAGGAGGACGTGAACGTCCGGCACCTCCTCCAACGCCTTCTCAATCATCGGCCGGACTTCCCACCAACTGAGCAGACCGTTGCCGCAGCCCAGCGGCGGGAGCGCGATGGACCGGATATCGAGCCGCTTCACCTCCTCGACCAGGGCCTTGAGGCCCGCACGAATGTCGGCAATCCTCGACGCACCGCGCCAGTGCCGCTTGGTGGGGAAGTTGATGATGTACTTCGGGTTCACCATCATCCCCGTCTCGAATACGAACATGCGACCCGGCTTGACTTCCTCTGCATGGCACGCCTGTTCATAGGCGCGGAAATTCTCTGGATACGCCTGCTTGAATTGGAGCGCGATCCCCTTGCCCATGTAACCGTCGCAGTTGACGGTGTTCACAAGGGCTTCGGAGTCCACTTCCAGGATGTTGCCATGGGTCAGTTCAATCACGGTCCCAGCCTCCTCGTCAATAGTACCAACCCGGTTCGACCGTTACAAGCCGTCTCAGGCCCGCGTCGAAGCCCGCCATGATCCCCTCCACCCGGGCCTTCATGGTAGAGTTGATCACTGCGATATCGCGGATCAGCGGCCACGGGCAGAACTTGTGCACCAGAAACTCCGCCTGCTTGCGCCGTTGCCTGTCATTATCTCCGAGGGGATCGTCCGCCCAGTACTTCTGATACACCATCCCCCAGTCCACTTGCTTCAGGTCCGCCAGGTCATCGAAGTCATCAGTAAGAGCCGCAATCCCGTGGCCATCTGTGAAGACGAACGGCGTCGCGCTTTGCTGGACGGCCTGCGCCGTGCTAACCAGGTAGATAAGGGGTTCCTGGTTCTCCGTATAACCCTCAACTCGCCCCGTGTGTAGCCTGAGCATCATCGGCGACAGATACCCGAAATAGAACGCGACGTAGTCGTGGAGGACGCCTCTCGGACCGCAACGGACGCGCCGCCGTGCCCTTTTCTCTTGGACCTCCTCATCGTGAATCACCTCCCACGGCAAGCCGTTGTCGGGGGTGAAGTTGGGCGCGTGCATCCCGCCGCGGCGCAGAACAACGTGCAGGTTGTCCACATGGATAAAGCGGAAGATCCGAGTTGGAATCGGAACCGTCATGCCGCGTTCTCTTCTTCTGCCTTCTTGGACGGACCTACACCGTGCCGCGCCCGGCCGTGTCGCTATCCCAGTACTTCATCCAGGCGCGGGAAGACAGGCCGACCCTCCTCCCACTCGAAGACCAGCACCGCGATCCCCAGGCCGTCCAGGGCGCGGCGAGTGGCCCTCGCCGGCCGCCCGGGCAACACGAGGATGCGCCGCGGGGTCGAGTCGCGGGCGGCGCCGTGCAGCATCAATTGGCCGACCCCCTGGTACAGGCTTGTCGTCGAGAGGTCAACCTTAACCTCAAAGAGGTGCGTCACCGTCCCATCGGCCACGATGTACAAGTCGCGGCGGTCGTTGACAGCCTCGTGCCCCGCCTCCTTCAGCGCCTCGTGCAGCCCATTGACCACGGCACCGTGGTCACACCGGGCTTCGATCTCGCCGGAAGGCGTGTAACCGCGGCGCGTTCCCTCGAACTCCGGCGTGAAGATGCGGCGAAGCCGCTCACGGCGCGGAGCGGCCTCGCCTCTGGTGGCGGCTGCCTTGAACCGCTCAACTTCATAGACAAACCGAGCGACGTGGGAGGGCAGATGCTCGCCGTCGATGTGGCCGATGACGATGACCTGGGACTCCTGGCCATCGGGCCACTCGACGGCCTCGCTTTGCTCGTCGCCGTAGAACTCCCAGAACGCCTTCTTCCCTATCCTCGGCCGACCGCCGCCAACCTTGCCGGAGTGAGCCACGTAGACCCGGCCCTCCTCGTCCCTGACGAACACGCCGCCGATGCGCCGGTTCACGCCCTCGTAGGGCGAGTTGATCTCCACGGTGATCGACAGCATGGGCTCGTCTTCGGGGTCAACCGTCCCGAAGCAACACCAGTACCGCGTCTCGACGTACTCGGGATCGAAGAGGCACCAGAAGCCCAGCCGGTCATGCCAGTAGATCTTGTGTTCGACGTAGCCGCCGTGGTAGCCAATCTTGCGGTCAAACGCTTGGGTGTCGGCCTTCAGCCGCTCCGCCATCTGGCGGAAAGCAGCCCTGATTTCACGCCTTTCAACAAGAGGCACAAGTGGCATGTCCTGTTATCCCCTTAACCCGACCAAAATCAGGTAGCACGTCTGGTCCACGCGGCTCACTTTATCTCAAAGAGTTTCGTCAGTCCGTAGACACGAGTTCCGGTTGACATAGACCTTATCTCCCTTTGCCCTTCGGCTTCGGGCGGTGCAGTTCCGGGGAGGCAATGCCCAACTCGGCCAAGCCCCGCGCCCTCAGCATGATTGCCGGGGCGCGCCCCGGCCTACGGCTGTCATGGGTCTAGAGTAATGCGAGAGGTTGGGTCCGTCAAGGTCAATCACCGGCGGCAGCGTCGGGGGATGAGCGGCAACGGCAACGGCCTTCAACGCAGAGAACGCGGAGGACGCAGACTGTCCGGCCTGTACGCCCCGTGCGGGGCGCCTGGCATGGTGCCACGTGGCGCGAGCCCGTGGCAGGGGAGGCCAAAAAGAGTCCAGAGCCCCGTTAGGGGCGACTGAGATTCAAACGCCCCTCCGGGGCTACATGGACGAGGGGGGCGCTCCCCTCACCACGGGCTTGCGCCGCGTGGCTAGAGTGCAAACGTGCCTGACGGCACGGGGAAACCGGCGCTCCGGCAAGACCTCGGCAGCCCTGCGACGGAGTCGCTGCGGGTCGGGAAGGCCGCCGCGCGGCGCGCCACAGCAACCGCGAGACCCGTTCGAATGCGGAATTCGGAACGCGGAATGCGGAATGAACGGCCACGGCTTTGAACGCGGAGAACGCTGAGAACCGCGTTGAGTTGGGCAGGCGGCAAAGCCTGATTGCCGGGGCACGCCCCGGCCTACGTCTGAACGGCAAACGGCAAAGCGGCGGCAGGCCGCCGCACGCCATAAACGGTGCGGCGGGGATGAAAAAGAAGCGGCGTCCCGTTGGGGACGCCGCTCGTTGCTTCGTCATGTGTGGCGGGTTACCGCCGCCGCCTCAGCAGCAGGCCCAGGCCGCCAAGGCCGAGAAGCGCCAGCGTCGCCGGCTCGGGGATGGTGTCGAGCGTCACCCCGCCGATATATGGCCCATAGGTATCGGGAGACAAGGCGGAGATGACAAACTCGTCGGTCTCAGCCGCGCCGGTGATGTCGACGAAGTAGAAGTCGTTCCCGTTGTCTTTGTCAAATGCCGTTGCCACCTGCACGGACGAACTACCACCAACCGTCTGCCTCATCTTGTAGTAGGTTATGTCATCCGCGTCGCCTTTGTTGCCGATGTTGTCCGTGAATATCCCGACGCGCACCCCGGCCGCAGGGAATCCGCTGCCGATGGTCAGGGTCACCAAATCCACCTCACTCTTAAAACCATACTTCATCCCGACGCCACTTCGGTCGTTTTCCACGTCCGGGCCCGGTGTGAGGTCCGGCGAATCGATAATCGTGCTGTTCGTCGGTGCCTGCACAGTAGAAAGACTGGTGCCGATCGTGAGGTAGGACGGGGTTGACTCCCTAGTGTTAGGTTGTTGGTTGTACTTGTAACTCATATCGGTTTCATCTTCCTGGACCCCAAAGAAGATCCACCCGTCTGTTCCAAAGACGTTATCGCCGTCGGGGTCTAGGGGTTTGGCGACAGTTGTGGTGCGGATGTACTCTCCGATGTCAAGGTGGGAGCCCGCATCCGTGATCGTAGCCGCGTTGGCCGACACGCCCAGTGCGAGAACCACTCCCGCAACCGCTACAAAACCAATCGTTCGCTTAAACATGGCACTTCTCCTTTTCGTTCGCCGCCACGAAGCCGTTCAACCTTGCAACGCCCGTTGCAGTGTTGAGGTTCCGCTGGAGCGGCCTACCATTCCTCGACAACTGACGTATTTTCAGTGCCCTCGGGACCCCCCCGAGTTGAATTGCCCTTGTGTTCGTATCCTGGGACCTCGCCTGCGCCCACGAATGTTTCCTTAAACGTCCGCCATCTCCTCTGGGAGACGGGACGGGGTCTTTCAACCGCTCGGCTTGTGCCGGCCCCCGGCCCAGACATGCGTGAGCGATGTTCCCTTACGTCCTTTGCGTCGCCCATACTACAACGAGTATAACACATTTTCGGCGAAAAGCAAAGCGTTTCAGGGGATTCGGGGGGGGGGTGACCTAAGTCCCTGCAGGATAAGGGGTTATAAAAAGTTCGGGGAGGGATTTTTTTGGTCCGGCTGCCCATTACTAACCCCCGATGGGAATCGGGGGCATGGCCGTTGCGGAGTGCGGCCGGCAACGGCTTTGAACGCTGAGATCGCAGAGAACGCAGAGAACGGCATCAATCTGGGTAACGGTAACGGCAACGGCCCTAACCGCAGAGAACGCAGAGAATGCAGAGAACGGCATCAATCGGGGTAACGGTAACGGCAACGGCGAGATTCCTCGACTCCCGCGGCTACGCCGCGGTCGCTGCGTACGCATCCGGTATCAACAAGGATCGGAATGACACCCCGCTAAACACGTACGGACCGGCGAATTCGTTGCTGCACCCGCAAAAACGGCCATTCCCGCGCGGCGGGTGCGGCTGCACGGCCCAAGGGCCGTGCCACCCCGCTACACGGCCCGAAAATCGGCCTCACCGCCGGTGCGGGTGGCGCCGGGTGTGGCAAGTTTTTCTGGCGGGCGCAGGCGGTCGTAGCGCCCGTACGGTCCATACGGACCCGTACCGGGGCGGCCGTTGGCGGCGGCACCGGCCAGGATGCGCCGGGGATAAACCCCGGCGCTACAACCACCACAGAGGCCAAGCCGCTACACGGCCCAAGGGCCGTGCCACACCGCCGGTGCGGGTGGCGTCGGATGTTTCAGAATCCGGCGCACACGCGCTTGCGGTTTAGGCCATTATGTGGTATAATGGTGAGTCTTGCGTGACTCATTTTGCAACCGGCCAAGGAGACCTCCATGCGTGGCCGCCTGTTGACGATCGCCGCTGCCGTTTTGTCGGCCGCCGGATGGCTTGCGGCCGCTGAGGTTGCGGTCAAGAAACCCGCAGCGCCTGCCGCCAAGGCCGAAGCGGCCCAGGCGTCGAGCGACGCCGCGTTCTTCGGCGAACTGGGGTACAAAGACGTCGCCACGGCCGGCGATACGGCCCGTGCCCTGGTGATTCTCATCAGCGAAGGCAGGAAGACGGGCGCGGACTTCAAGGCCTCCAAAGCCTACCTGACGAAACGCGGTGTGCTGCCGGACGGCTGGCTCGACAGGGTCGAGCCCGGCGCGCCGACCCCCAAAGGCCGCCTGGCGGTCCTCATCTGCAAGGCGCTCGGCGTCAAGGGCGGCCTGTGGATGCGGCTGTTCGGCCCGCTGCCCCGGCTGGCCTTGAGTGAATGTGCTTATCTGGAAGTCATGGCGGCAGGGTGCGACTACGGGCACGTCGCGGGCGGTGAACTGGTCGGCGTCATCGACCGGACCGACCGGCTGCGTTCGACAGGCACGGCGCACGAAGTGCCCGACCTGGAAGGCGAGCCCAGCGGGGCGGCAGGGGTGAGCAAATGACCCATCTCAAGCGATTGGTTCCGGTGTGCGTGATCCTGGTGGCGGCAACCGCCGCCCTCGGCGCGACGCGACCCACGGCCGCTGCTTCGCCGCTGCCGTGCCACCCACAGGCGGGTGGCACGATCCTGGTGGCGGCAGCCGCCGCCGCGCTCGGCGCGACGCGACCCACGGCCGCTGCTTCGCCGCTGCCGTGCCACCCACAGGCGGGTGGCACGATCCTGGTGGCCGCCGCCGAGAAGCCGGCGGCCGAGAAACCTGCCGCAACGAAGCCGGCGGCCGAGAAACCCGCCGCCGCAACGAAGGCCGGCAAGGCAGCGCTCGTCGCCGTCGTCAAGGCCGTCAAAGGGACGGTCGAGACGCGCTCTGCCAAAGGCAAGCCCTGGACGCCCGTCAAGGCAGGCATGACGTTGGGCGAGGGCGCCGACATCCGTACGGGCTTCCGCGCCCGGTGTGTTCTGGACATGACCGACAGCCTGGTGCAGATCGATCCGCTGACGGTCATGCGTATCGGCGAACTCCGCAAGGAGGGCAAGAAGGTCCGCACGCGGCTGTACATGAAGCACGGCAACGCGCAGGCGGTGGTCGAGAAGGGGAAGATCGAGAGCGATTTCGCCATCGTCACGCCGTCGGCCACGCTGTCGGTCCGCGGGACCAAAGGCATCAAGGCCGGTTTCTATCCGGTGCTGGGCGGCAGTTACGGCTTGGCGGGGCCGGGCCTGATCGCCGTCCGCGATGCCATGCTCGGCCGCCAGACGACCTGCACCCAGGGTGAGAGCACCGACGAGACCGCGACGAACCCCGTCGAGAAACTCGCCCGACTCTATCTGCCGATCGTTATCGACAAGAAGGCCTATGATAAGGACGAGCAGAACGCGGCCGGCCGTTGGCACACGTCAACGCCGATGCCGGGCGGGCTCCAGGGCAAGTCGCCGCCGAACACCGGTGTCCAGACGGGCGGCCAGGAGAAGGACCCCGACGACAAGAGCAAGCCCGGCGACTACCGCTTCGGCGAGCCCTACCGGGGCGACATCACCGACCCCCCGTCTCCGGCCGGAGGCGGACCGGGATAGAGGGGCCGACGGACAGCGGGTCAACTGCGTGAGCCTGGGGTCAGCCCTTGGCCAAACCTGGCCGTGCCAAACCGCAAGCGTTTCGCCGCGCGCGTCTTTGGGTGGCCTCCCTCATCGCCCTGACGCTGGGCTGCGGCGCTGCCACCTTTATCGGCTTCACCGACGCCGGCCGCACGCTTGAACTGATGGTTTCGGACACCCTGCGGACGGCCAACGCCCTGCCCGAGGTGGCGGAAACCGTCCAGGTCTCCATCATCGAGATCGACGACGGCGCCATCGCGCATGGGCACGGCGGGCGGTGGCCCTGGCCGCGAATCAAACAGGCCGCGATCGTCGATGCGCTCGCCTTGCTCGGGCCGCGCCTGATCGTTCTGGATATCGAGTACTCTGAGGCGGAGACGTCGTGCGTGGCCAGGCGCCCCAAGGCCGATCCGACGGGGTTCGAGAAATACGTCCTGGAGAAACCCGATCGGCTCTTCCGCGAGAGCCTGCGGCGGGCGGGCAACGTGCTCGTCCCGTTCAGCCTGTACTACAAGGTTCGACATGGGAGCGGCCGCGGGACGGACAAACCCGAAGCGCCCGATGGGGTCGAGGTGAAGCCGTACCTGCGCCGTCACGCCATCGACGTGCCGCCCGAGACGGCTCGACGCCTGCTGGCGGCCGAGGCGGTCAACCCGATGATCCCGGAGTTGGGCGCCGTGGCCGCCGGGTCGGGCTACACGAGCCTTCTGAAGGACGTGGATCAGGCGGTGCGGCGGGTGCCGCTGCTGGCGCGCGCCGGCCGTTACGTCTTTCCGCACCTGGGGGTCGAGATGGCCGGGCTGTGGCAGTACGGCCCGGACTATCGCGTCCGTCTCGACAAGAGGCGGTTTGTCCTGATGTCGGCCGACGGCGCCGAGTCGGTCGTCGTTCCGGTCGATGCCAAGGCGCAGATGAGCCTTCGGTGGCCGCGCAGCATGAAGGTAGCGAATCGCGACGTCATCTCCGCCGGGCCACTGCTCGACCTCGTCTACGACCGCGCCGCCCTCCGGGACCTCCGCGAGCGGTGGCGTCTGGTTATGGGAGAGATCGGCGGACTGCTCTCCGACCGCACGTGGGCCGAGACCCGGGCGGCGCTGGAGCAGGCCGAGGCCAAAGCCAAAGCGTCGCCCGACGATGCCGCGCTGAAGGCCGGGGTGACCCAACGCCGCCCCGGAACGGGTCCAGACTTCGGAGAGGCGCTCCAGAGGGCCGAAGAGCGCCTCATCATGGCCCTCATGGAACACGCCGCACGCGCACGCGACGGCACCGAAGACACGCTCGCCAAGGACTGCGCCACGGCTGTCGAGCGGTTCGGCCCGTTCATCAGCATCTACCATGAGAAGCAGGACGAGTTCGTCGCGGACGTGGCGAAGAGCGCCGCCCGCCTGCGCCCACGCGTCGAAGGACGCCTTTGCATCGTGGGGCTGAACATCACGGCCGGCACCGACCAGCACAAGACACCCATCAGCCGCAGCCAGCCGGGGGTGACCGTGTATCCGTCCGTCATGCGGACGATCCTGTCGGGCGTGGCGTTCCGGCACATGGCGACTTGGCAGGACTGGCTGATCGCGGTGCTTGTGGCGTGGCTGGTGGGTGTGCTGGGTGTGCGGCTGCCCACCGGTTGGGGCATTGCGGCAGCGGTCTGGCTTTCGACGGCGGTCGTGGTTATCGGCTACGTTGCCTCCGCGACGGTCGCCGTCCTGCCGCCCGTGGCGGGCCCCGTGGCGGCCATCGTGCTGGCGTTCGCGGGCGTGTCGGGTTACCGGCAACTGACCGAGGCGAGCAGCCGCCGGTGGATCACCCGCGTCTTCCAGCAATACACCTCGGCCGCCCACGTGGAGGAGATCATGAGGGACCCGGAGGCGCTGCGTCTGGGCGGCGAGCGGCGCGACATCACCGTCATCTTCAGCGACATCACGGGCTTCACGCCACTGTCGGAGAGGATGAATCCCGAACAACTCGTCTCTCTGCTCAACCGTTACCTCGGCGCGATGACCGGTCTGCTCATGGCCGAAGGGGCCACGCTCGACAAGTACCAGGGCGACGGCATCCTGGCCTTCATCGGGGCGCCCGTCCAGGTGTATGACCACGCGCTTCGGGCCGTGCGGGCTGCCCTGGCCATGCAAAACGCCCTGCCGGAGATCAACGACGACCTTATTCACATGGGTCTGCTGACCGAGGGGGCCCGGCTGAGAATCCGCATCGGCTGCTCGTCCGGGCCGACAAGCGTCGGCAACTTCGGGTCGCAGCAGCGGTTCGACTACACCGCCATGGGCGACACGGTGAACCTTGGCGGCCGGCTCGAGGAGGCCAACCGCTGGCTCAATACGAAGATCCTCGTCTCGCAGGCCACGCGCGACGGCTGTGATGAGGCCGTCCTGTTCCGCAGGCTCGGGGCGGCCAGGATTCGCGGCAAGGCCCGCCCGATGCCTCTGTACGAGCCGCTGGCCCTTGAGCCGGCCCCGGAGAAGGCCAAGGCCGTCGCACAGGCGTTCGGCCGGGCCATCGACGCCCTGGAGGCGGGGCAGGTGGATGCGGCCGAGGCGGCCGTGGCCGACCTGGTCGCCATCGACCCGGACGACGGCCCGGCCGTGGCCCTCGGGCGGCGGATCCAGGCCGTCCGGGCGGGTGAGATGCGGCCCGAGGATCCCTGGAACCTGGCCCGGCCCAAGGAGGAGGCCACGCCCGCCGACGCACAATGATTTGTGTTTTTCCTCTTGACAGGAGGCCGTTTTGGCGCCATAAATACAGTCGCTGGGAAGATGCAATTCTCGTCGCTTTGCCGGTGGGCGTGCGACTGGTCGTAAGACGCCGGCAGATGTGATGGCTGACGCGCCGTTCAGACTCTGTGACAGACAATTGGAAGAGAAGGCGGCCGAGAGGCCGTCTTTGAAAGCGGCAGCGGCTTCCTACCCCTCGGTCGCTGCCGCGATTTTGGGCCTGCCCAGCCGCGACCCTCCTGCGTGTTTAGCGTGCTCTCGAAGCGATGTCATTTCGACTGAGCCCTCGCCAAAGGCGAGGGCGAGCGGAGCGCTGTACCCCGAGTGCCCGCAGGAAATCTCGTCGTCCGGACACGGATAACGGCGATCCCGGCGCGCCGGGACTCGACTCGCTTCGCTCGCTCGGAATGACACGCTAAACAGGTACGGTCGGGAGACCCGCCGCGCACACTTGTGGACCGGTCGGTGCGGAGACCGGCCGGGCAGAACTTACCCTGTCCCGTTTGGCTATCGGCCGCACGAGACGCTTGGCAGAGCGGCTTCGCACGCGGTATACTCCGGCAGACGAGACTCCGTTGCGGCGAGACGTGAGTCCCGCCGCCCGAGGCCGCACGGGATCACCGCACCCGTATCAGACTACAAGGAGACCGCTAACATGAAAGCCGTCCTGATTGCTCCACGGAAGTACGTCCAGGGCCAAGGCGTCCTGGCCGAGATCGGCGCCCACCTCAGCGCTCTGGGCAAGAAGCCGCTCCTGCTGTGGGATGCACGCGTCAAGGGCATCGTGGGCGAGACGGTGCTGGCGAGCCTCAAGGAAGCGGGCCTGGAGGTCGTGGATGTTGACTTTCAGGGCGATTCCACCAAGGCCGAGGTGTCGCGCGTCGCCCGGATTGCCAAAAAGAGCGGCGCCGACATCGCGGTGGGTATCGGAGGCGGCAAGACGCTCGACACCGCCAAGGCCGCCGCCGCCGAGGCGGGCATCAAGACGGTTACCTGTCCGACGATCGCCTCCAACGACTCGCCCACCAGTTCCTACACCGTCTGGTACGACCAGGAGGGCAATTGCCTGGGCTTCGAGTCCTGGGGCGTCAACCCCGACCTCGTCCTGGTGGACACGCAGATAATCGCCGAGGCCCCCGTCCGCGCGTTCGTGGCCGGTATGGGCGACGCACTGGCAACATGGATCGAGGCGGAGGCCTGCCGGCAGACCCGCTCGCCGAACCTGGCCGGCGGCGTCTCGACCGAGGCGGCCATGGCGCTGGCGCGGCTCGGGTACGACATCCTGATGGAGCACGGCGCCCGCGCGAAGCGCGCCGTCGAACAGAGCACCGTCACGGCCGCCGTCGAGAAGGTCGTCGAGGCCAACGTGCTCCTGTCGGGGCTGGGCTTCGAGAGCGGCGGCGTGGCCACGGCCCACATGATTGCCAACTGCCTGCCGTCGCTGCCCGAGTGCCACGGCCTGATGCACGGTGAGGAGGTCGGTTTCGGCATCGTCACCCAACTGTGCCTCGACAGGGAGTTCGACGCCGACGAGCGGAACCGGATCGTGGACTTCGAGGTCTCCGTCGGCCTGCCCGTTACCTTCGCCGACCTGGGTCTGGAGGGCATCGGGCGCGACCGTCTCGAGGGCGTCGGCGACGTTTGCGCCGGCGAGGGATCGCTGTGCCACTGTCACCCGTTCGAGGTGACCAGCGAGAGCGTTGTCGATGCGATGATTGCCGCCGATGCCCTCGGCCGCGAGCGGAAGAAGTTGGCCCGGGAATCGCGGTAGGCGTGCGGCGCGCAAAACGCTCGGCGCGGCCCGTACGGGCCGCGCCGCTTTCAAGCAAGACCGCTTACTCGTCCATTTCGATGACCGAGATGGTGTGGGGTTTGTCGTACTCGTTGCCGGCCAGGTCGAGGTCGATGTTGGAAACGTAGATCTTACCGTCGCGCAGGCACACCTCCGACGGCCGGTCGAGCAGTCCGCCGGCGCCGTCGGTGTTGTCGTTCCTGGCGATGGTGGTGACCTTGCCGGTCTTGCCGTCAATCTTGTGGACGGCGTTGCCGAGGAAGTCGGCGACGTAGATGTTGCCGGTCTTCTGGTCAACCTTCATGCCGTCGCAGGACTTCATGCCGGAGCCTTCTGCGAGGACTTCTTGAGAGGCGACCCTACCGCCTGAGTCGAAGGTGATCTTGATGATCTGTGCGTCGCCGAAGTTGCAGACGAACATGTTGCCATCGGCGTCGAAGCCCATGCCGTTTGCGCCGACGGCCCATTCCTCGTTCTTGGTCTGGATCATGGCGATAAGGTGCTTGTCCTTGCCGCCGGGCTCCAGGGCGATGGGCTTCTCGGCGTCCAGTTCCGACAGTTTGAACCGATACACGCCGCTGGTCAGGGGCTTGGCCTCCGGATCGAGTTTGGTCTCGGTAACGTAGACGCTGTCGCCGCGGCAGGAGACGGCGTTGGACATGATGAAGCCTGTGACGAGGACTTCGCACCTCTCGGCCTTGCCGTCTTTCATGACGACCCGCACCAGGCGCGACTTGTGCTCCTCGGTGCCGAAGGCCTGGTTGTCGGCGATGTAGAGGTTGCCGTCGGGCCCGATGGCCACGCCGAGCGGCCCGGCCTTCTTCGTCTCCGGATGGACGGGCAGGTCGATGATTTCGGTGATCTGGTCGTTTTTGTCGATTCTGAGCATCTTGGCGGGGTACTTATCGTCGTTGAAGTTCGGGCACGACAGGATGATGTCGCCGGTCGTGGGATCGACGGCCATGCCGTCGGGCGTGTTGTATTTCTCCGGCAGTTCGATGGCGAGTTTCGGCTGCTTGAGGGCCGGCGTGGGGGTTGGTTCGGAGGGCGTCTCGGCGCAGCCGGCCAGCATAAGAGCGGCGGCGAGCGCGAGCGCGGTGGCCCTCGCAAGAGGCGGCAGTGTGTGTCGGTTCCATCGTTGCATCGTAGGCTCCTTTGCTCCAAGAGGACCGTTCATCACGGCGCACACCGACGACCGTGCGCCATCCGCAACGCTTCAGGCGGGGATTGAAACACAAAACGCGCGGCGATTGCAACGATTATCTGCCGGGGCCCAAGAGTGTGATGTGGCAGCAATTTTCGGCATGGGACGATTTCCTGCGGCTTGGCCGTAGCGCCGGGGTTTATCCCCGGCGCATCCTGGCCGGCGCCGCCGCCAACGGCCGCCGGGCATAAAGCCCGGCGCTACAACCGCCTGCGCTCGCCAGAAAAACTTGCCACATCCCAAGAGTGTGCGCCGCGA
>JAUVZF010000074.1 GCA_030602705.1 Planctomycetota bacterium | reverse complement strand
GCCGTGGGCCTTTAGCCTTTCCCCGCCGCAGGCGGGCATTCGGCATTCGGCATTTGTCATTCGTCATTGGCCCTGCGAGTACGCGCTCCCCTCTGGGTCGCGGCTAAAAGGGCCGGTGGCCGTTTGCCGTTGGCATTTGGCCTTTGGCATTTGGCATTTCTCATTCGGCATTGGCTTTGCAAGCCAGCGTTCCCCACCGCCCCCGCTCCCTTGCGCTCGCGGCTCGGAAATTACCTTTGCCCCATTCCCTATTCCCCATTCCCTGCCTTTTTGTTAGAACTCTAACAATCTCCGGCCCCCTCCCTCCATTTTGTTAGAACTCTAACAACTTTTCGGTCCCTGCGGCCCCCGGTCCGGCCTGCCATTTTGGCCTTAGTGACTTACATCAATTTTGCCCCCTCAAAAACACCTCAAAAACGGAACAAAACGGAACAAAAACGGACAAAAACGGACACATAAATCGCAAAAACGGATCAAAAACCAGCGCGTTTTGCCTTACCTATCTTAACATTCGACCCCCAAATCGCCCCTCACGGGCCAGAAACGGGGCTCCGAGGCAAAAAAAGCGCGCATTTGTGTGTTTCGGCGAGGTGAAAATTGACGTAAGTGTTATGGGCTGTACAGCATGTGATCGAACGGCGAGACCCGTTCGACTCGTCCCGGCGCGCCGGGACTCGCTCAGGGTAACAGATGGCAGGCGGCATCTTTCGGCCTAACTCCCAACCCCAGCCGGTTGGACTGCACGACGGGTGCGCGTATAATGGCCCCATGACGCCGCCCCGTCTCATGCCGCTCACGGCCGCCGGCATCTTGATCACCAACTGGTGCCCCGCCCGGTGCCGCCACTGCTACGTCTGTTCGGGGCCCGAGCGGGGCGAGTGGATGACCGCCGAGGCTGCGGCCGGCCACCTGGCGGCCCTCGCGCGGCTGGGCGTGCCTGCCGGCGGCATCCATATCGGCGGCGGCGAGCCGTTCGGCAACGTCGAGCGTCTGCTGGCCATCGTCCGTGCGGCCCGCGATGCCGGCCTCGAAGGCGTCGGATACGTCGAAACCAACGGTTTCTGGGCAACCTCCGAGGCGGTGGTGCGGCGGCGCCTCTCCGAACTGCGCCGTGCGGGCATGAGGCAACTGGCCATCAGCGCCGACCCGTACCATCAGGAGTTCGTCCCGCCCCATCGCGTGAGCCTTCTTTACGAGGTGGCCCGCGACGTTCTCGGCCCGGACGGCGTGCGTGCGCGGCGGTGGAGATGGCTCCAGGGGCCTGAAGATGTGGCCGCCATGACGGAGGACGAGCGTCGCGGCGTTTTCGCCGACTTTCTCGGGCGTTATCCGGAGCGCATGACCGGCCGGGCAGCCGCGTGCCTCGCGCCGCTGGCTAATCGCACGCCAATCGACGACCTGCCCGACGACCCCTGCCGCGAAGCGCTGCTCGAAAGTCGGCACGTCCACGTCGATCCGGAGGGTTGGGTGTATCCGGGAACGTGCGCCGGAATCGTTTTCGGCCGCGCCACGGCCGCCACGCCTCTCGATGCGGTTCTGGCAGCGTGGCGGCCGGCGGCCTCGCCGCTCATCGCGCGGCTGGTCTCAGGCGGCCCGAAACGGCTCGTGCCCGCCGCCGCGCAGCATGGTTTCCGCCCTGATTCCGGGGGCTACGCGGGCAAGTGTCATCTGTGCTGGTCGGTGCGCAGGCGCCTCGTCGAAGCCGGCGCCGGGGGCGATGAACTGAAGCCGGAACCGCTCTACGCGGCGTCGTGAGGCTGCCCAAACGGCAAGTGCCGGCCCATGCTGCGGGGATGGTTCTGCAATGGACCCCGCGGGTTCAGGCGCTGGCGACGGCGCTGGCCACGTCGGCATAGACGTCGAACAGGCAGTTGAGGCGTGTGGTTTCCAGCACCTGTGTCAGGTGCGGCTGGAGACCGGCGAGTTTGACGAATCCGCCGCGTCCGTTGGCCTTCAGATAGGCCGTAATGAGCACGCCAAGGGCGTCGGAGCCGACGAAATCGGTCTCGGCAAGGTCACAGACGAGCCGCGTCATACCGCTTTCGATGGCACCCAGAAGCGCTTCGCGGAGCACGGCCGAGGCGTTGACGTCGGCCGATCCGCTGATGGCAATGATCTGGCAGTCGCCTTCGGTGCGAGTCTGGATTTTCATGGCGTCCTCCGCACGATTGGCCCCCTGCCCAAGCCGATGTGGAAACGCCGACCGCCCGGGGTCTGGTCGGCCGGACCGGCTCTGTACGGCTAACGGCACTTGACCATGAAGACCTCGTTGCCGCGCGGCGAGAACTCGACCTTGTCCATGTAGCACCGCATGAGCATGATACCCCGGCCGCACGGTTTATCGAGGTTCTCGTCGGCGGTGGGGTCGGGCACCTGGCTGGGGTCGAATCCGGGACCTTCATCAACGACGCGGATTTCCACGCGGTCGGGTGAAATCCGATACGAGACCCGCACCGAACGGGTCGGGTCGGAGTGGTTGCCGTGTTTCATGGCGTTGACGAGGGCTTCTTCCAGCGCCAGCCGCACGGCAAAGAGATGATCGTCGTCGTAAGCGAGTTCCCTGAGTCGCATCAGGACGTCGCGTTCGGTGCCGCGGATTTCGGTGAGGCTCGTCGGCAGGACCCGCTCGGTCCAGGCGCCCAGGTCATCGGTTTTGGGTGGATTGGCCGTCACACTACGCCTCCGCATCCTCGGCGAAAGCGGCAAGGGCCTCGTCCTCCCGCTCGTAGATCTTGAAGAGCCGGTCCAGGTGCGTGATGGTGAAGGCCTCGTGGATCTGCGGGGCGATGTCGGCCAGGCGGATCTCTCCCCCCGATTCGGCCAGGTGCTTCTGTACCTGAACGAGTTGACCCAGGACAAGGGACGTCAGGTGCTTGACGCCGAGAAAGGAGAGGACCACGCGCTGGCCGGGCACTTCGGCCACCGACAGGAGCCCCCGTCCCAGCGCTTCGACTTCCGCCTCGGTCCGCACGGCGCCGGCCCGAAGGCGGACCAACGTCACGCCATCGCGCTGGGAGATGTGGAGAATGTCGCCGGCTTCAGTCATTCTCGCCTCATACGGGCAGTTAACGAATGGTAGGCCGTCGGCCGGAGTGTGTCAACCGTTTTCGCAGTTGGGCGAAAGACGGCCCCCTCTACCCGCGCATGGGAACGCCGGCCCATTTGGCCATGACTTCGAGGATGGCGCCGAAATCGTCGTTGCCGCGCCCCAGGTTGTCGGCGGCGGAGAGGAGTTGGCGGACCGTGGCGGTCACCGGCACGGGAACGTCGAGTTGCTGGGCGAGTTCCAGTGCGAGGTTGAGGTCCTTGAGCATGTGTCGCAAGAAATAGTTTGCCCGCCCGCCGGGGTTGACCACGGTGTGCTCGGCGTCGCGCAGGACCTGGCAGTTGAGCGGCCCGGCGTGCAGGACGTCCATCATCGTCTCGAAGGGGATGCCGCTCTTTCGGGCCAGGACGAAGGACTCGGCGAAGGCCTGGGTGAGGCAAGCCACCAGAAGGTTGCAGGCGAGTTTCATGGTGGCGGCGCGGCCGATGTCGCCGACATGATGGATCTCGGCCCCCATGGTCTCCAGGACGCTGCGGGCCTTGGCGAGGTCGTCGGCGCTTCCGCCGACGAGGATCTGAAGGCCGCCCTCGCGTGCCGCCTGGACGCTCCGCATCACCGGCGCTTCGAGGTACCGGACGCCGAGACTCCGCAGTGCCGTCGCAGCGCGGAAGGCGATGCCGGGGCTGGTGGTCGAGGAGTTGACCAGTACCGCCCCGCGCCTCAGACCGCGGCTGAGGCCCTCCTCGCCGAAAAGGACGGTGTCGAGTGCGGCGTCGTCGGCCACCATGACGATGACGACATCGGTGCCCCTGGCGGCGGCGGCAGGCGTCGGGGCGAAGACGGCCCCCTCTTCCACGAGGGCCCTGGTCTTCTCGGGCGTGCGGTTCCAAATCTGCAGCGGAAACCCCGCCTTAAGTAGCGTCGAGGCCATCGGCTCGCCCATCAGGCCAAGGCCGATGAAGCCGACCTTGGTGCGTTTCCTGGAGGGTTTGCTGCGGCGCCGGCGCGGTTTGGCGGGCTTTGCCGGCGGCTTCCTGGTCGCCTTGGCCGCAGGCTTCGGCTTGGCTTTCACCTTCTTCGCTGCGCCCTTCGCTTTCGGTTTCTGTTTCTTAGCCATCGGCCATCCTTTAACGGTTGACGGTCACTGGACGATGATCGGCAGTTCCGTACCGCAGCCGGCGCACGCCGAGCCGCGCAAGTTTATCTCCGAAACCCCCATACCCTGCCGCGCGATCACCGTCGCCCCACACGACGGGCAGACGGTGTCCTGCATGCCGACGATATTACCCGCATAAACGAACCGCAGCCCGGCCCGCCGGCCGATCTCGATGGCCTGCTCGATCGTCGAGGTGGGCGTCGGTGGCGGGTCGCGGACCTCATAGTCCGGGTGATACCGCGTGACGTGCCACGGAATGTCCGGCGAGACCGAGACGAGAAACCCGGCGATGCCCGCCAGGTCGTCCGGGTCGGTGTTCTGACCGGGCACCAGGAGGGTCGTTACCTCGACGCCGACGCCCATCTCGTGCATCCGGCGGATCGAGTCTTTGACCGGCTCCAGGCGTCCCTTGCAGACGCGGCGGTAGAAATCGTCCTGCCAGGCCTTGAGGTCGACGTTGGCGGCGTCGAGCCAATCGGCCATCTCGTCGAGGGTCTCGGGGGTCATAAATCCGTTGGTGACGAAGGTGTTCTTGATGCCCGCGCGCCTGGCCATGCGTGCCGTGTCGCGGGCGTACTCGAAGAAGATGGTCGGCTCGGTATAGGTGTACGAGATGGATGCACAGTTGTAGCGCTGTGCTGCCGCGACGATCTCTTCGGGCAGCGCGGTCTCGCCCGGCATCTCGCCTTCGGCGTTGCGCGGACACTGGGAGATCTGCCAGTTCTGGCAGAATCCGCACTGAAAGTTGCACCCGACCGTGGCGATGGAAAAGGCCCGCGAGCCCGGCAAGAAGTGGAACAGCGGCTTCTTCTCGATCGGGTCCACGTGCCGCGCGATGACCCGGCCGTAGACGAGCGTCACGAGGCGGCCGCCAACGTTCTCGCGGACCCGGCACACGCCGCGCTTGCCGGGGGCGATGCGGCAGCGGTGGGCGCACAGCGAGCACTCGACGGCGCCGTTGGCGCCGGCTTTCCAGAGGGCGGCTTCATGTGCGGTAACCGGCATCGTCGGTTCCTGTCCGACTGGCCCCGAGTCACCCGTTTTCGGAAACGGCCCGCTCGTCCTACAACGCTACTTCGCCTTTTTGTCCGCCTGGTGGCCTTCCCAGGCCACCAGGAACAGGCATAAACTGCGTTCGCGGCGGCCTGGGAAGGCCGCCGCGCGGAACGTAGCGTTGTAGTACTAGGTCGGCGGCGGGGTCCTTCCCGTTCCAAGGTCGCTCCTGATCTCGAACAGGCTCTGCATGTCGTCGCGCGAGATGGTGCCCACGAGGCGGTCGCCGTCCAGGACGGCCAAGTGGCCGCGGCGGCGCTGCATCATCTTGCGCATGACCGACACGAGGTCCTCATCGAGATGGACGACGCTGCCGTTTCCCACCGGCCGCATGGCCTCGGCCACGCTGCGCCACGGCCAGCCGCCTCGCGGCACGGCCTGAACGTCCTTCAGGCTGACCGTCCCCAACAGCGTCTCCCCACGGACGACGGGGAAACTGCGGACGCGGTAGCGATAGATGTACTCGTCCACGAGACGGTCGAGCGTAAGGTCCGGCGGCACCGTGACGACGTCGCGCCGGACGGCGTCGCGCACGGTCAGCCCGGCGAAAGTCTCGCGCAGGGCCACCTGGTGGTAACTCGCCTTGGCGGCAAACCAGAGGAACAAACCGATGACCACCCACCACACCCCCCCCAGGCTGAACCCAAGCACCAGGAACTCCAGGGCGCCGATGGCCATCAGGATGGCCGCAAACACACGGCCGCACAGCGAGGCGATGTACGTCGCGCGCTGCAGGTTCCCGGTGATCTTCCACACGGCGGCCCTGAGCAGGCGGCCGCCATCCAGCGGGAAGCCCGGCAGCAGGTTGAAGACAACCAACGCCAGGTTAATGAACATGAAGTAGTAGATCAGCGCCCTGGCCTGCGGCAGCAAGACGCCACCCAAGAAACCGTAGATAACCCAGCACGAGACTCCCAACGCCAGGCTCATGAGCGGCCCGGCGGCGGCCACCTTGAACTCCGCCCCGGGGGTCCGGGCCTCGTCTCGAATCCGCGCGACGCCTCCGAAAACGAACAGTGTAATGCCCTCGACCGCAATGCCGACGCCCTGGGCGACGATGCCGTGCGACAGTTCGTGGGCCAGAACGCAGACGAACAGGCCCAGCGTGCCGACCACCGCCAGGACCCAGTACTGCCACTCGGGCCACAGGGTGATGCCGTAGCGCCGGGCAACCACCTCGTCGCTCAAGCCGGGATGGGCCCGCTGGTATTTGTCGATCTTCTCGGCGACCTCCACGCCGCCCCACCACGACCCGCCGGCCGCCAGGTTGCTCAGGGGAAGGACATCGCCGGCCAGTGTGGTCGTAAGCAGGATGAAGATGACGATCCAACTGAGGTGAACGCGTATCGTGATCCCGAAAATGCGGGCGATTCGCCATCCCGATGTCAGTCCCACTGCAGCCATACGCTGCGCTTTCCTTACCCATGATTCTTCGAGGACTCATTATATCGCGCCGACTGGAGACTGCATTGAAAAATCGAAGGCGGGAGGCCCTGCACCCCTTATCTGGGGGCCACGAAGCGCAAACGCCCCATATATGGGGCATCGCCGTGTCAAGAATCTGCACTTGCCTCTGGAAAATCGTACCTGTTTAGCGGGGTGGCGCCGAGGACATTGCGCGGCGGGTCGGGAGACCCACCGCGCAAAACTCGATTGCTTGCAGCACATTGCGCGGTGGGCCAGGAGACCTGCTGCGCTAAGCGCATCTTGCGCCGGGTGGCACGGCAGCGGCAAAGCCGCGGCCGTGGGCCGCATCGCGCCGAGTAGCACACGGCCACGCTTCGCGTTGCCGTGCCACCCCCCAAACTGCGCCCCGCCCCTAATAGGAGGGTGGCACGGCAGCGGCGAAGCCGCGGCCGTGGGGCGCATCGCGCCGAGTGCGGCTGCACGGCCCAAGGGCCGTGCCACCCGGCCAGGAGGGTGGCGCCGAGCCCTTGCCTGCCTACGCCTTGCCCACAAGTTTCAGGAAGGCCTGCTCGTCGAGGACGTGGGTTCCGTGCTTTTCGGCGGCTCGTGTCTTGGTGGCGCCGGGGTTGGCACCGACGACGAGGTAATCGGTCTTGCTGGAGACGCTGCCGGTGGCCACACCGCCCTCGCGTCGGACGAGTTCCTCGGCTTCGGTCCGTTTCATCGACTCGAGTTCGCCGGTGATGACAACCGTCTTGCCGTCCATGCGGCCGCCGGCAGCCGGCGCCTGCATCATTTTCGGGTCGATTCCATGGCTGCGCAGCCTCGCCAGCAGGTCACGGTTCTCCTCGCTCCCGAACCATTGGACGATGCTGGCGGCGACCTGGGGGCCGACATCCGGCACTGTCAGAAGGCGTTCGGAATCGGCAGCGGCCAAGGCATGCAGCGAGCCGAACTCGGCGGCCAGCACGAGGGCCATCGCCCGGCCGACGTGGCGAATGCCCAGACCGTGGATAACGCGGGCGAGCGACGCCTCTTTGCTTCCGGCGACGGCCTCGACGAGGTTCGAGGCACTCTTTTCGGCCAGTCGGTCCAGGGCCGCAACCGATTCGACCGTCAGGTCGTACAGGCCCGCCACGTCGCGCACCAGGCCGGTATCGACCAGTTGGTCGACGAGTTTATCGCCCAGGCCGTCGATGGCCAGCGCCTGCTTGCCGCCCCAGTGCTCGATACTCTCTTTGACCTGTGCGGGGCAGGAGTTGTTGGTGCATCGCGAGACGGCCTCGCCCTGCGGCTTGACGACCTCGCCGCCGCAGACGGGGCATTTGCGCGGCAGGCGATAGCGCCGCGTCCCTTTGCGCCGCTTCCGGGTGATGACCTGGACGACGTGGGGGATGACGTCGCCGGCCCGTTCAACGAGAACCGTGTCGCCGACGCGGATGTCTTTGCGGTCGATCTCGTCCTGATTGTGCAGGCTGACGTGCGTGACCGTGACGCCGCTGATCTCAACGGGTTCGAGCACGGCGACGGGCGTGACGGCCCCCGTGCGGCCGACCTGGGGACGGATTTCGACGATTCTGGTGGTTTCCTGCCGTGCGGCGAACTTGTAGGCTACCGCCCATCGTGGGTTGGCGGCCCGAACCCCAAGTCGCTCGTGGTCGGCCAGGCGGTTCACCTTGAACACGCAGCCGTCTATCTCGTACGGAAGATCGTCGCGGCGGGCCTCCAGGTCGTGGTGCCACGGAATCGCATCTTCCGTACCGGCAAGCAGTCGCGATTGCGCACACGTTTTCAGCCCCAGGCCGCGCATCGTCCGGAGGCACTGCCACTGCGTCTCGGGCCGCGACGTTGACGACGGGGCGATTTCCCAGAAGAAGATGCGAAGCGGCCTTTGGGCCGTGATTCGCGGGTCGAGTTGTCTGAGGCTACCGGCAGCGGCGTTTCGCGGGTTCGCGAAGGTCTTCTCGCCGGCCTCTGCCTGAAGGCGGTTGAACTCGGCGAACTCCCCCTTCTCCATGTAGACTTCGCCGCGCACCACCAGGTGCTCAGGCGTTTCGACCTCGCCGCTGCGCAGACGCAGGGGCACCTGGCCGATGGTCCGGATGTTGGCGGTCACGTCCTCGCCGGTGGCGCCGTCGCCGCGCGTGGCGGCCGAGACCAGGCGGCCGCCGTCGTAAACGATCTCGATGCTGACACCGTCGTACTTCGGCTCGGCCACCAGGGGCACGGCATCGGCCCCGAGTTCCTTGCGGCAAGTCTCGCTGAAGCGGTCCATCTCCGCCTCGGCGTAGACCGAGAGTAGGCTTCGCATGGGCGTTTCGTGGGGGAGCGTGGCGAAGCCGTCGCGCGGCCGGCCGCCCACGCGCTGTGTCGGGCTGTCAGGCGTGATAAGTTCCGGCCACTTCTCCTCGATGGCCTGGAGTTCGACCATGAGGTCGTCAAACGCCGGGTCCAAGACCTCGGGGTCGTCCAGGACGTGGTAGCGATAGTTGTGGTGCTCGATCCGGCGGCGCAGGGTCTCGGCGCGTTTTGCGGCGCCGGTCCGTGTCATCTTCGACGGGTTATGCTTGGCTGTCACGCATAGCCCCCTGTGGCAAAGGTACGCGCGGGGCAAGCCCCGCTGCTAACGGCGCGCCGGGCAAGCGCGGCGGCTAACTCGGCTTCAAGCGCTTGCGCAGGGCCGAAAGCGAAAGCGTATTCAGCACGTCGCCCTTCTCGAGCCAGCCGCGCCGCGCAACGCTGACGCCGTACTGCATCAGGTCCAGGTCCGCGATCTTGTGGGCGTCGGTCGAGATGACCATCGTCACGCCCATCTCGCGGGCGCGTTTGCAGTACACGTCGGGCAGGTCGAGCCGGTCGGGATACGCGTTGATCTCCAGGCAGACGCCGGCCTCGCGGCACGCCTCGAACACGCGGTCCACGTCGAACTGAATCGGATCGCGCCGGCCGATGATGCGGCCGAACGGATGGCCGAGGCAGTGCACGACGCCCGACCCCACGGCGGCCAGGATGCGATCGGTCATCTCCGCTTGCGCCAGCGAAAAGGCGCTGTGGATGCTGGCCACGACCCAGTCCAGCCCTCCGAGCAGCGTCTCGGGCAGGTCGAGGCGGCCGTCCTTGAGGATATCGACCTCGACGCCCGCGAGCAGGTAGAAGCCGTCCAGGTGGGCGTCCAGTTCGCGGATGCGGCCGGCGTGGCGCCCGAGGGCCGCCGCATTCAGGCCGCCGGCAACCCTGACGGCCTTGGAGTGGTCGGTGATAGCGAGATACTTATATCCGAGTTTACGTGCGGCCTCGGCAAGTTGTCGCGGCGTGTTGGCCCCGTCGGTGGCGGTGGTATGGGCGTGGAGGTCGCCGCGGATGTCCTTTCGCTGAACGAGTTTCGGGAGTTTCCCCTCGTCGGCGGCGGCGATCTCGCCGCGGTCCTCCCGGAGTTCCGGCGGAATCCACGGCAGGTCGAGGGCCTTGAAGACCTCCTCCTCGGTCTTGCCCGCCGCACGCCGCTTGCCGCGAAACAGGCCGTACTCGTTCAGTTTCAGGCGCCGCTTCCGGGCACGCTTTCGCAGGACGATGTTGTGGGCCTTCGAGCCGGTAAAATACATCATGGCGGCGCCGAAGGCTTCGGCTTCGATGAAGCGGAAATCCACCTGCAGCCCGCCTGCCAAGGCCACCGAGACCTTCTGCCGGCCGCGCGCAATCACGTCCTCGATGGGCTGATAGGTCAGGATGGCCTCGGCCGCCTTCGCGCGGTCCGACGCTTCGACGAGCACGTCGAGGTCGCCGACGGTCTCGCGTCGCCGGCGAAAACTGCCCGCGACCTGCCACCGGCGGACGGCCCCTATATCTTCCAGGTGCCGCCCCAGCGCCCGCACCGCACGGGCGGCCTCGTAGATGCCGATGCGGCCGGCCTCGGCCTCCAGCGTCGCCAAGCCCTTGAGGATGTTCTGTTCGGTCTTGGCGCCCATGCCTTCGAGGTCGCGAATCTTGCCGGCCTCGGCAGCGGTTTTCAGATCGCCGAGGCTCTTGATGCCAAGTTGCTCGTAGAGGACCTTCACCTTCTTCGGCCCCAGGCCTTTCACGTGGAGGAGGTCCGGCACCTGCGGCGGGAGGCGCCGGCGAAGGTCCTGGAGCGTCTCGCAGGTGCCGCTCTGGAGGATTTCGCGGACCTTGCCGCCCAGGCCCTCGCCGATGCCCGGCAGGGCCGTAAGGTCTTTGCCTTCGGCCACCATGTCGGCCAGCGGTCCGGTCATGTCGCCGACCGTGCGGGCGGCGTTGCGGTAAGAGCGGATGCGGAACGGGTTCTCGCCGAGGATCTCGAGGATGTCGGCGACCTGCTCGAAGACGGCGGCGATGCGGGCGTTTTCCATGGTTCACCGATGAGCGGGGCGCACGGTGCACTACCGGATTACCCGGACCTTCCCCATACGGGCCCGTACTGGGCGGTCCGGGCTCCAGTGGCGCTGCGTACGTGTTTAGCGTGGTGTCATTCCGAGCGACCGCGGCGCGAGGCGCGGTGAGTCGAGTCCCGGCGCGCCGGGATCGCCGTTTTCCGTTCTCCGCTTCATCCTTCGCAGCAGCGCTGCTGCGGAGAACGGACAGGTCAACAGCGAGATTTCTCCGCTCGCCCCCGCTCGCGCGGGGGCTCGGTCGAAATGACAGTGCCTGCAGTCAAGCCACGGCCCGTACCCGGTACGGGTCCGTATGGACGGGCCAGGGAAGCCCACGCTAAACACGTACGGCGCTGCAATCCAGCGGCTTGCCCGATGTCTGTGGCATTCAGTAGCGCACAGGCGGGGGTCGGCGTCAAGCATGTTGTCGCTTCGGCAGGACGTTTCGCGATTTGATTTTTCGGCCGTCGTGGTGTAGAGTCGGTGCTTCAGGGGGATTCCAAGGGATTCGGCAATGCTGATCGGCCGGTTGCACCGCGTGTTGAAACTCATCACGTTGCTCCAGACGGGCCGCGCGTACAACGCAGCGCACCTGGCGGCCGAGTGCGGCGTCTCGCGCCGTACCATCTTCCGCGACCTGAACACGATCGAGATGGCCGGCATCCCCGTTTTCTACGACCACCCCACGGGCCGCTACCGCATTCACGAGACCGCGCTGATGCCTGCCATCAACCTCGGCCTGGACGAGGCGTTGGCGCTGGTGGTTCTGGCGTCGGAACTCGGCAAGCCGGGGCGGCTGCCGCTGCTGGAGCCGGCGCGCGATGCGGCCGCCAAGATCGAAGCGTCGCTGCCACTGGGGATGCGGGCGATGCTCGGCGGTCTCGCCCGCACGACGGCGGTCCGGACGACGCCGGCCGCGCGGCACAATGCGCTTCGCGAGACGTACCACCAGGTGCAGCGGGCCATCGTCCGCCGCCAACCGTTCCAGGCCGTCTATATCTCGTTCCGCGACGCCGGACAGATCCGGACGCGCCTGGAGCCGTACTGGCTCCTGTTCAACGAGCGGGCGTGGTACATCATCGGCCGGTCGTCGAAGCACCGGGCGGTCCGGACCTTCAAACTCGGCCGCTTCAAGACACTCACTCCCGCCAAGGGCCGCTTTGAGATGCCCGCCGGCCTGACGCTCGAAAAACATCTCGGCAACGCCTGGCGGATGATGCGAGGCAACAAGACGTACCAGGTGCACCTGAAGTTCAGCCCGCTCATCAGTCCGAACGTGGCGGAGGTCAACTGGCACCGGACGCAAAAGGTCTCCTGGGACGACGACGGGTGCGTGCACTTCAGCGTTACGGTGGACGGCCTGGATGAGATCGTCTGGTGGGTCCTGGGCTACGGTCCGGAGGTCGAGGTCCTCGACCCGCCCGACCTGCGCAAGCGCCTGTCCACGATGGCCGGCCGGATGCTCGCGGTGTACGAGACGGCGTGAAGCCGCGACGCCGCGGAACTGTTCGACGGCCGCCGCGCACACGCGCTTGGGCTGATCGGGTAGGCAGGGGCGATTGCTCGCCCCCGCCTCCCACACCACCGTACGTACGGGTCCGTATACGGCGGTTCATACGGAGCACGTGAGGCGTCGGTGCTCATCGAGGAGGCTCACGAGACCCCGGCGACGACTGGCAGTAGAAAAAGGCCGCTCCGTTTCGGGGCGGCCTTTTCTATCGGCGCGGCCGGGCATGGCGTGACGACTTGTCCGAGGTCCTCCTGCCCGGTCGCCATGCCGACCCCGGCGAGTGGCTTCCCCCAGAAGACGGGGGCCGGCGCCTGCTCTCAATAGGGATTCGACGGCATCATGTCCCATGCCTCGAGCGTGGGGACTTTGGCCGGCCCGCCGCTGGAGAAGAGCGTTACGCCGACGCTGTCGGCGCGGGTCGGATAAACCCGCCGCGTGATGGCCTGGCGGTCGTTGGCGAAGACCTCGACGACCGACTTGTCCACGAAAACACGGAGATCGAGCGGCTCTCCGGCCTTCAGTTCAAAGGGGGCGGCCTCGACCTTCTTCGGCCCCTCGCCCAGGCTCGACCGGCGGGTATCGACCTTGAGTTTCTTCTCGGCCGCGTCGTAGAAGACAAGCGTCTGCTCCAGGCCGTCCGGCGAGCAGCACACCTTGACGCCGAACTGTCCGGCACCGTCCGGGACCATCCGGATCGCCAGTTCGATACAGTTGCCCCGGACGTTGGGGAGTTTCAGTTCGGAGTCGGCCTTGACGGTGAGGTCCGTTTGCTTGCGACCGTTGTAGCGCAGGGCGTGGAGTTCCTCGACCGGCCGCATGCGGAGCATGCCGTCGGCGCCCAGCGTCAGTGCGCGCGGCAGGCTCATGGTTCCGGACCAGCCGCTGGCCTTTCGCGTGCCGCCGCTTCGGCGGTCGAAGATCCAGGCCCACATGATGCGGCGTCCCTTGTCGTCCAGGAGGCTCTCCGGGGCGAAGAACTCGTTGTCGACCCAACTCATCCGCTCGTGGAATTCGGGATGAAACTGCTCATTTTTCCACTGGCCCAGGTAGTAGCGGCAACCCAGGCGGTGACTGATGCACAGGAGCATGTGCTTGCCGCCAATCTTAAAGAGATCGGCACAGGATACGTCTTCGTTGATACTCACACCCTCGACGGCATGGGCCAGGAGATCTCCGACGTATTTCCAGTCGCCGCCCAGGCTCTTGCACTTGGCGATTGCGGGCCTCTTGCCGCCGAATATGGCGTAATAGGTGTCGCCTTCAAGCCAACCGTACGGGTCCCACGACCGGTATTTGCCGTGATGCGGATCGCCCTTCTCGGTCTTGGGTGTAATGGGGTTGGACGCCAGTTTCTCCCAGTTGTTGAGATCATCGTCGAGGGCGACAGCCATGGCGTTGCCCTGACCCGTCTGGTGGTAGCACATGGTAGGCCGGCCGTCTTTGTTAATGAAAGCGTTTCCACTGAACATGCCGGCAACCAGTCCCGTCGGATGGTGCCGCCAGTGCAAGAGGTCCGTGCTGGAGACGTGCCCCCAGTTGTGCCCCCGCTTGTCCTGGAAAATGTAGAAAAGGTGGTATCGTCCCTTCCAGAAGATGGCCCCGTTCGGGTCGAAGGGCCTCGCGTAGCCTTCAGGGATGACGAAATGATACGCCGGCCGGTGCGGATCGGCGAGCATCCGCGTGCGGAAGTTCCTGACCGTGTCGATCACGTTCCCGTTGTCGGGCGGCTGCGCCGCCGACACCGATACACCCAGCAGGACGGATGCAGCCACAGCCCAAGGCATACAGTTCATGGTTGACCTCCTCAGCCGCCATTTCCCACGCACGAGCCCGCCCATCCTCCCGATGACGCATCGGGACCGGTATCGTGGGCGGGTCTTTGGCTCATTATCGCGGTAGTGACACGCCCCTGCAAGACCACTCTTCTCAACCGCGCAGTAACCGTGGCTCCCAGTTGCACCGTATTTGCACCAGTGGCCGCTCGCGGGGGGCGTGGCAAGTTTTTCCGGCGAGCGCAGGCGGTTGTAGCGCCGGGCTTTATGCCCGGCGGCCGTTGGCGGCGGCACCGGCCAGGATGCGCCGGGGATAAACCCCGGCGCTACGGCCAAGCCGCAGGAAATCGTCCCATGCCAGAAATCGTTGCCACACCCGCTGGCGGGGGGATCGGTTTTTTTGTGGACTTTCTCAGAAATTGGTGTATGCTTCCAACGTTCTCAGTGTTCACAGATCCCCCTTCCCCTCCGGGAACGTACTTGCGGGCATCGCATCGTTTGGAGTCACAATGACGGAAACAGAGCAGGACACAGCGTGCGGCGTGTTGGAAGTACAGGACCGCGGATATGGATTCTTGAGACATGCGGACCGCGATTTTCGTCCGGCACGCGGCGACGTGTTCGTGCCGCCCGGCCTGGTGGCAAAACGCCGCCTCAAAACCGGCCTGGTGCTTGAAGGGCCGACGCAGCCCGACAAGAAGGGCCGCGGCCTGCAACTCGCCGACGTCACCAGCATCTGCGGGCACAGCCCCGACGAGTACGCCGGCCTCGTGCCGTTCGACCGGCTGACGGTGATTGACCCGGAGGAGGCCCTGTGGCTGGAAACGGGCCCCGAGCCGGTGACGACCCGCGTCCTGGACCTCCTGACGCCCATCGGCAAGGGCCAGCGGGGGCTGATCGTCTCGCCGCCGCGAGCGGGCAAGACCATCATGCTCGAACAGATGGCGGCCGCCGTCCACACGAACTACCCCGACGTAACGCTCATGATGGTCCTGGTGGACGAGCGGCCGGAAGAGGTCACGCACTTCCGCCGCACCACCGGGGCCCAGGTCCTCGCCTCCTCGAACGACCAGGACGTCCAGCAGCACGTCCGGATGGCCCGGATGGCCTTCGCGAAGGCGCGGGCCGAGGTTGAGTTCGGCCGCGACGTCGTCCTGTTCATGGACAGCCTGACTCGCCTCGGCCGCGCGTTCAACAAGGCTATCCCCTCCAGCGGCAGGACGATGTCCGGCGGGGTCGACATCAACGCCCTCCGGGAACCGAAGCGCATGTTCGGCGCAGCCCGAAACATCGAGGGCGGAGGCAGCCTGACCGTCATCGCAACCTGCCTCATCGATACCGGCAGCCGCATGGACGAACTCATCTTCCAGGAGTTCAAGGGCACCGGAAACATGGAGGTGATCCTGGACTGCGACCTGGCGGAACGACGGCTCTGGCCGGCCATGGACGTGCTGACCTCCGGCACGCGGAAAGAGGAGCGGCTCGTGCCGCCCGACGACCTTCAGAAACGCTACCTGATCCGCCGGCGGCTGGCCGGGTCGAAGCCCGCCGAGGCCCTCGAATCCCTCCTGTCGGCCATGTCCAAGTACCCCTCAAACCGCGAACTCCTCGACGCCATGACCGTCTCGAAGTAGGCACGCCATAAAAAGGCATAAAAAGGTTCCAGGAACCTTTTTCCGTTTTCGGCTTTTTTGCCAGCAATAAGGCCGTTTTGACAAAAAGGTTCCAGGAACCTTTTTATGTGTCGGCGCCGCAAATCGCTGCTGCAGCCGATCCTCTATCCCACCGGATTCGCTACAGTCGCCGTCTCGTTCATGTCGATAGCCCATCAGGACGGGCCCTTGAATGGGCTCCCGGGGCTCCAGACGCATGGGTCCCGGACGCTGCGACGGACGCTGCGCACGTGCGGTTCGGAGGCGCCTCCCCTAAGGCGTCGGCAGTACCGGCCGCAACTCCACAGACGCTTTCGCGGGGGCAAGAAGCGCGCCCGTGATGGACTGGGAGGAAGTCGATGGCCCGTCGGAGTAAAAGCGGCATTCCCTTGCCCGAGGTCCTGTTCTGCCTGCTCATTCTGGGGCTTCTGGCGGCCGCTGCAATTCCTTCGATCATCTACTCCGGCGACACGCAGGCCGCCGCGTGCACGGCCAACGTCGAACTGCTGAACCAGAAGATCCGGCTCTACGCCAAGGCACACAACGGCTGGACGCCCGCCGACCAGGCCGAGTTCCGACAGATGATCGCCGACGACACGGGCTTGCGAGGCAGCCTGCCGAAATGTCCGTACGGCGAGCCGTACATCTTCGACCCGGCCAGCGGTCGAGTCGCTTCGCACAGGCACGAGCGATAAGGGTAAAGCGGAGGATCGCCGCACACAGAAGGGTTAGCAAACGCGGTACGGGTGAGGGGTTTCCCGGCCGCGTCACAGGGGCGGGGCTACCCAAGGGGCAACCCAAGGGGCACCCCGCCTTATTTTTCCGAGTTCACCGGGGCCGTGCGCCTTATGTGGCCAGGCGCCGAATGGCCTTGGCCCCGATGTCGGTCCGCCAGTGGGCCCGATGGAAGTGGATGGCGCTGACGGCCTCGTAGGCCCGATCGCGGGCCTCGTTGATGTCGTTGCCCAGTGCCGTAACGCCCAGCACGCGCCCGCCGTTGGTGTAGATCTTGCCGTCTTCGGCCCGTGTGCCGGCGTGGAACACAACGACGTCGTCCAGCCGAGAGGCCGCCTCCAGGCCCGTGATCTCCTTGCCTTTCTCGTACTCGCCCGGATACCCGCCGGACGCCATGACGACGCAGACGGCCGGCCGGGGATCCCACTCCAGGGTGATCGTCTCAAGCCGGTTGTCGATGGTGGCTTCGAGGACTTCCACCAGATCGCTCTTCAGGCGCACCAGCAGCGGCTGGGCCTCGGGGTCGCCGAAGCGGCAGTTGAACTCCAGAACCTTCGGCCCGCCGGCCGTCACCATGATGCCGGCGTAGAGCAGGCCGTTGTACGGCGCGCCGGCAACCTTCATGCCGTGGACCATCGGGACGAGAACCTCGCGGTCGATCTGCTTCTGTATGCCTTTCGTCACGACGGGCGCCGGGCTGTAGGCGCCCATGCCGCCCGTGTTGGGGCCCTCGTCGTTGTCGAAAACGGGCTTGTGGTCCTGGCTGGACTCAAGGCTGTAGATGGTCGTGCCATCGACGAGCGCGAGGATCGACGCCTCCTCGCCCGACAGGCGTTCCTCGACGATGACCGTGCTGCCGGCATCGCCGAAGGCGTTTTCGTTCATGATGGTGGCCACGGCGCGGCGTGCCTCGTCCTGGTTCTTGCAGACGAAGACGCCCTTTCCGGCAGCCAGCCCGGAGGCCTTGACGACGAGCGGTTCTTCGTGGTTATTGATGTAACGGATGGCGTCGGCGGCGCTCTGGAGCGCCCGGTACTCGCCCGTCGGCACGGAGGAGTGCATCATGACGGCCTTGCACCACGCCTTGGACCCCTCGGCCTGGGCGGCCGCTTTGCTCGGCCCGAAGATGCGGAGGCCTTCCGCCCGGAACACGTCGACGATGCCGTCCACGAGCGGCTGCTCGGGGCCGACCACCGTCAGGCCGACCGCCTCGGCCTTGGCGAACTTCAGGAGCCCCGCAATGTCGTCGGCCGCAATGTCCACGCACTCCCCCACCGCCGCGCTGCCGGGGTTGCCGGGCGCCGCATAGAGTTTGCTGCAGTGCGGCGACTGGGCGAGTTTCCAGGCCAGAGTGTGTTCGCGTCCTCCGCTGCCGACGACGAGAATCTTCATCGTGCTGTCTCTCCCTGGTGCCCCATGACGTGCAACTCGCATTCTAACCGCCGGCGACGGCGCTTCAAAAGAAATCGCGCTCTGCGAGCCTCGGCGGCTGTGGCAACGATTTCTGGCATGGGACGATTTCCTGCGGCTTGGCCGTAGCGCCGGGGTTTATCCCCGGCGCATCCTGGCCGGCGCCGCCGCCAATCCCGATACATCGGGACCGGGCATAAAGCCCGGCGCTACAACCGCCTG
>JAUVZF010000053.1 GCA_030602705.1 Planctomycetota bacterium | reverse complement strand
TCCCTCAGAACCGATTCGCCGGACCGCCACTCGGCAGCCCGCACCCCCGCCGGGCGCCCGTTCAGAACACGAGCCGCACCACCGGAAGCGTTTCAACCCCGGATTCTACCCATCTCGACAAACGATGTCAACCAAGAAACCGCCGCGCTCTCGCTGCGGTTGCCCGCCGCCGGGACGGAACAAGTTGACCCTCCGGCCGCCAGACGCTACGCTTTGCGTATCGACGGCCAGCAGCGGACCAAGGGCACGGACCAGGAGGCAGATTATGGCGATTCGAGTGGGTATCGTCGGGCTGGGCATGATGGGCACGACGCATTTCAAGGGATACCGCGATATCCCCCAGGCCGAAGTCGTCGCGGTGTGCGACGTCTCGGGCAAGAAACTGTCGGGCGACTGGTCTGAGGCCGCCGGCAACATCGACACCGGTGCCGCCGCCATGCAGGACCTCTCGGCTCTGAAGACGTACGGCGACTTCGGGCAGTTCGTCGCGGACGCCGACATCGACCTGGTGGACGTGTGCGTCCCGACGTTCCAGCACGCCGAGATGACGATCCAGGCGCTTGAGGCCGGCAAGCACGTCTTCTGCGAGAAACCGATGGCCCGCACGTCGGACCTGGCCCGCCAGATGGTCGAGGCGGCCGAGGCCGGCGACCGGCTGCTGGCCGTGGGGCACGTCTTGCGGTTCTGGCCCGAGTACCTCGTCCTGAAGCAGATGATCGACTCTCGGGCGTACGGGGCCGTCAAGAGCGCGACGTTTACGCGTCTGAGCCCGCGCCCGCTCTGGTCGTGGGAGGGCTGGCTCCAGGACCCCGCCCGCAGCGGGGCGGTTGCCCTCGACCTGCACATCCACGATGCAGACACGGTGCAGTGGTTCTTCGGCCGCCCGCCGACCGTGATGGCGGCAGCAACCTTCGAGGGCAACGCCATCAGCCACATCGTGGCGCGGTACGACTATGGCCAGGACAGCCCGCTGATCGTGGCCGAGGGCGGGTGGGACTATCCGCAGACGTTCCCGTTCCGGATGGCGGCGAGCATCGTGTTCGAGAAGGCGGCGGTGGAATTCAGCACACTTAACTCGCCCACGCTGGCCGTTTACGAAGACGGCGCCGCCGAGGTGGTGCATCCCGACGTGCCGGCGCACGACGGCTACACCGAAGAACTGCGGTATTTCGTCGAGTGCGTGGCGTCCGGGACGAAGCCGGAACGCATCGACCCGGCCGACGCCGTCACCGCCGTCGCCATCATCGAGGCCGAAGTGGCGTCCGCACGCGAGGGAAAACCGGTGGCGGTCAAGGTCTGAGGTGCCCCGTCCTCTGAACCGTCGGCTCGCGCTAAAACGAGGAGCGCGTGATGAAACTGCGGCACCTGCCGGCGTTTTGCCTGGTGACGACGGCGGTGGTGTTTGCGTCTGCGGCGACGGCTCGCGCGGATGGGCCGCCGTGGCAATGGCTCTGGGTCTATGCCCCGTGCAACTTCCAGGTGAACGAGCGGGTCGATTCGCTTATCGCCCTGATGGGCCGCGCCAAGAAGGCCGGTTACAACGGGATGCTCGTCACCGACTACAAGTTCGGCAACCTCAAGGACCGGCCGGCGTGGTATTACACGAACCTGGAGCGGGTGCGAAAGGCCGCCGCCGCACTGGGGATGGAACTTATCCCGGCCGTCATGCCCGTTGGATACTCGGGCAGCGTCCTCCAGCACAATCCGAACCTGGCCGCCGGCATCCCCGTGCGCGGCTGCCCGATGGTCGTCAAGAGCGGCAAGGCAACGGTCGCGGACCCCGCGAACCGTCTGTCGAACGGCGGCTTTGAGGAGGCGGGCGGCAAGAAGATGCCCGGCTGGGACTGGATGGACGCCTGCGCCCGGCGCGACACCGCCATCACACACGCGGGCGAGGCGTCGCTGCGAATGACGAAGTTCCGCGAAGGCAACGCGCACGGCAACGGCCGGGTCGTCAGGAAACTCGCGCTGGCGCCGTTCCGGCAGTACCGCGTGGACGTGTGGATCAGGACGGACAGGCTCTCCAATGCCCGCGATGTCCGCATCAACCCGCTGGCCGGCGGCCGCACGCTCAACTACACGGACATCGGCGTCAAGGTGACGCAGGACTGGACGCGGCACAGCATCCTGTTCAACTCGCTCGATAACGCCGAGGTCCGCCTCTACATCGGCATCTGGGGCGGACGCGACGGCACCCTCTGGATAGACGACGTGAGCGTGCGCGAGGTCGCCGGCGTCAACATGCTCCGGCGCGATGGATGCCCGCTCGTGGTCACGAGCGCCGACTCGCGGACGGTCTACGAGGAAGGCCGCGACTTCGAGCGGTGGCACTATCCGAAGATGGGCCGCACGCCGTGGCCGGGCTCATACGAGGTGGTCCATCCGGAGCCGCCGCTCGTGCTGGCGGCCGATTCACGCATCAAAGACGGCCAGACGGTGAAAGTCTCGTTCTACCATACGGCCGTCATCCACTCGGGGCAGGTGGCGTGCTGCCTGACGCACCCGGACCTGTTCAAGCACCTGGAAGAGCAGGTGCACCTGGTCAAGAAGTACCTGGGGCCGAAGAAGTACTTCATGAGCCACGACGAGATCCGCGTGGCCGGGTGGTGCGACCTTTGCCGCGCGGGCGGCAGGACGGCCGGGCAGGCACTCGCCGAGAACGTCCGCCGCTGCACCGCGATCATCCGCAAGGTGGACCCGGCGGCGGAGGTGTTCGTCTGGAGCGACATGTTCGACCCGCACCACAACGCCCGCGACAAGTACTACCTGGCCGCCAGCACGTTTGAGGGGTCCTGGGACGGCCTCGACCCCGGCGTCCGCATCTGCTGCTGGTACTTCGGCAAGCGCGAGAAGTCGATGCCGTTCTTCGCCGCGCGCAGCCACAAGATCCTCATGGCCGGCTACTACGACGGGTCGGACGTGAAGGCAAACGTCGCGGGCTGGCGCGAAGCCGCGTCGAAGGTCCAAGGCGCGGCGGGCCTCATGTACACCACGTGGCGGAACGAGTATAAAGACCTGGAGGCGTTTGCGCGGCAGGCGCTCGAAGCGCGTCCGTGCCGATGATTGCGACCGTGATGGCCATGAGACGGGGGCTCCGTGCATGAGGGAATCGGTCGAGGCAAGGTGGTGGTAAACCGGTCGCCTGGGCGGTTGGCAAGCAGGAATGGCCGCGGTTTTTGATTGGTGGTGCAGCGGGCGCGACTTACACTACGCGGAGGAACCCGACCTCGTGCACGAAAGGGGGAACCGCCGTGACCACGCGAGGCCTTATCCCGGCCACTCTCTCGGTCTTGCTGTGCCTCGCCCATGCCTCTGTTGCCGGCGAACCGACCCCACGCCCGACCGCCGCCGACCTCGACAAGGCCGTGGCCGCCATGCGGAAGGTGAAGCCGGCCGACTTCGAGGACGAAGAGAAGCAGAAGGCCAAGGGCCGGGAGTTGAGTGACGCCTGGAAGACGCTCATCGGCGCCGGCCCTGCGGGCGCAACTCGGCTTAAGACAGAGATTGCGGCGATCACGAAGGCGAAGGAGAGAGATGACTTCTTCAAACTCGGCGCGGCCGTCGTGCTGTGGCAAATCGGGAAACTCAACGAGGCCAAGACCATCGCCGCCGCCTGGCTTGGCGATGTCGACCTCGCGCTCAACTACAACTATGTCTTCTACACGGCGTTCGAGGCGGCGATGACTCAGGACGCGCGGGCTTTGCCCCTGTTGACGGCAGTTCTGCGCGACGATAAGGGCAGCATCTTCCTTGCGGTGCACTCGCTCCAGGTCAAGTGGCCGCTGACGCACGAGTTTCTCTGGGGTGCCTTCGGATCGAAGGGGTTGCCGGCGCTGGCCCGTGTCCTTGCCGAGTCGAAGGATGAGACGGCGCAGGCCTCGGCGCTGCGGTTGCTGGCCAAGGCGCACTACCTGCCGGTGCTGCAAGAGGTCCGTCGGCTCGCTCGCGAGGGGCAGGGAGCGGCCCATGGCGAGGCCGTCAAGGCCCTCGGCGAGTTCGGTCATCCGCAGGATTACGACTTCCTCGTGGGCGGCCTGAAGACGACGGACCCCAAAGAGGCATGGTATTTCGTGTACGCGTTGTACGAGTACGCGGACCTTCGGGCGGTGCCCCATCTGGTTCGCCTGCTGGGGGCGGAAGACGAGGCGCTGCGGAACGAGGCCACTGCCTGCCTGACCCATCTCGATTGCCCAGCGGCGTTGGAGGCGTTGCAGAAGTATTCCACGCCGCCGCCCGGCGCGACAGAGGACCAGAAGAAGATGACCGCTGAATATGCCAAGTACGTCCAGCAATACCTCACGGAGATGAACCTGACGTGGGATGCCTACACTGCCAAGCCCGCCGCAGAGAGAGCGGCGGCTATGGCCACGCTTAGAGGTCGGGCCGACGGGAAGTACGTTCTGAAGGCGGGTGACCGCAGACTGACGCACGACGAACTGCTGAAGGCGGCAGCCGAGTGGATGAAGAACGGCCGCATCACGGGCGGCGCTTATGAGTGGGTCGAGGATCGGCATGTCCTGGCCGCCGCAACCGCCGCTGACATTCCCCTGCTGCTGGACGTCAAAGCGAAGTGCTACCGGCGTCTGTCCGACGAGTGCCTGTATGAAACGCGCACGCTCGACCGCCTCATCCGCCGACTCGGCCGCAGCCGCTACCGCAAGGTCGTTGGTGTCTGCGAGAAAGTGGAGGCCCCGTAGTCGCTCGTGCGGCCGGGGCGGGCGGAGCGGCACATGTCAATGCGAAAGCCCATCTGGATCGTCTGTCCGCAGCACCTGAAACGCATGCGCGGTTCGTACGAGTGCGACGAGGCGAGGCGCTATCGGCTTGGGCCGGACGGCCGGTTCCTGCTCAAGTATGCCACGTGCGACCAGGACGATGGCCGCTGCGCCGAGACGCTCTGCGTCTTGCACCGCTACAACCGCCGCGGGCCGCTTTCGTGGTACCCCGAGAGGATCCTGGCGATGCGCCAGCCCCGCCACCGTAGGCCGGCACGCCCTACGGGCGACAACTTGGTCTGAGCCGCGAACCGCCCTCGCGACGACGCTAAAGCACCATGCACTCTTCCTGCGGCGAAGATGCCCCCGGCAGATCCCGCTGCGATTCACTGGAAGCGGGCTTTGGGCAACTTCACGTCAAGCGGAACGGTCTGCGCGGCCTCGGCCGGTACCGGCCTACCGTGAACCTCGACCTCAACGTAGTGGTTCTGGTCGTCAGAGGTGTTACCGTTTGAATAGAATCGCACGTAGCACGCCTTGGCACCGCCGGCGTCGATGAGCCGGCCGCGGTAGTCCTCGATGTACTCAAGGTCCTTGCCGACGCCGAGGCCCGAGGAGTTGTCGAAATCGTTGTTGTAGATCGTCCGGACGTTCTCGATGAAGTCGGGGTCGTCGGCCACCTGGACCACGACGTCGCGGTACACGCGGCCTTGCGCGTGATAGTGCCAGACGAGGATGGCGTAGATGTGGCAGGGCTTGCGCAGATCGATTTGTACCCACTGTATGCCGGGGCCGAGTTCGACGTAACTGCCGTCCGTGCCCTCTTTGTCACCGTCGGTCACGCACTTCAGTTCCCCGATGATGGGCATCGGGTCGCTGCTGGTGACGGGTTTGCCCAAGGCAAGGTTGGTGGTTCCCTTCGGCACCGGGAACGGCGGTCTGGCCTTTTCGGAGTCGTATTTCTCCAGGTGCGCGTGCGGCTTGATGTGGTAAGGCGTGTCGCCGAACAGCGCTTGGGGCAGCGACACATTGAGCGGTACCATCCCGCCGGGCACGTCGCCGGGCGTCGAAAAGGCGACCGGACCGGGGTAGCCGCCGAGGTCTTCCTGCATGCACGAGGTGCTCCTGAGACCGACGACCGCCACGCCCACAGCCACCACGATCACGGCCGCGGCTGCCATCCATCGCCAGAGGCGAAGCAGTCGTCGCCGCGAGGCCTGGGCGGCCCGCAGTTCCTGCCGTAGACGTCCACGCACCTCCTCGACGAACTGGCGGCGCGGCGGCGGCGCGCCGTAGCCGGCCTTGAGCGTGCGGGCCAGGTCCTGCTCTTCATCGTGAGTGCTCATCACTGATCCTTTGCTGAAGTGGGATGCCGTTTCGCTCGGCCCGTTGCATCGCCTCGCGAAACGCGTTTCGTGCCCGGTACAGGAGCGTCTCGGCGGCCTTCTCGGTGCGGCCCAGCCGAGAGGCGATCTCGCGGACCGACAGGCCGTCCAGATACTTCCACTCCAGGGCCATCCGCTGGTCGGCCGGAAGCGCGTCCATGACGGCCGCAACCTGCGCTCGCGTCTCGGCGGTTTCGAGCGACGCCGATGGGTCATGACTGGCGTCCTCCTGTGCAGGAAGGTCGGGCGGCACACCGACCTTGACACGTCCGCGGCGGCGCCTCAGGTCGCCGATCTTGTGCCGTGCAATGCCGATGAGCCAGCCGCCCACGCTGCCGCCCTCCGGTCGCAGGCGCGAGATTTGCCGTACGGCCGCCAAAAACGTCTCGCTCACGATATCCTCGGCGGCGCTGGCGTGCCCCGCGAGTTGGGCGAAGGCGAACCGCCAGACGGACGGCAGGTGGCGCTCGTAGAGCGCCTCCAGAGCCGTCTCGTCACCTGCCTGGATAGCCCGGATTAGGTCGGCGTCGGTCATCGGCCGTCTCAAGCCTCGACCCCCATGGGTTCGATGCGGCCAGGGCATGTCCTCTACCATATTGATCTCGCTCCGGGGCGCGAAATCACGCGAGAAATCCCCGGCGGGTCCCGCATGCGGCGGGCAAGAGATGGCACGTCTTGGGGGGGACTCTTTTCACTCGCCGGGCGGCAGGGCAAAAAGGTGCCAGGAACCTTTTCCCTGAAGGGCCCGGAGGGTGCTACGCAGAAAAGGTTCCTGGTACCTTTTTGCCTCACGGCCGCGGCTGCGCCGCTTCCGTGCCACCCCTTATTCCCACGGCGGCGGGCAGAGCGGCCGAATTCGGTAGGCAGGCGAGGGGCCGGACCGTATAATGCCCGCACAAGGAGGTGACCATGAGGACGAGACGCGTTGGTTGGTGGACGGCCTCGGCCGCCGTGTTGCTGGCGGCCGCCTTCGCGGCCGGATGCAAGAGGACCGCCGAAAGGCCTTCCAAGGAAAAAGGGAAAGCGATGACCGAACCCCTGCCGCAGGTGACCATCCAGACCAACAAGGGCGCGATCATCCTGGAACTGGCCGAGGACGATGCCCCGAACACGGTGGCCAACTTCATCAACCTCGCCGAAAAGGGCTTCTACGACGGCCTGGCGTTCCACCGGGTCATCCCCGACTTCATGGTCCAGGGCGGGTGCCCCGACGGCACCGGAACCGGTGGGCCCGGGTACGTCATCGCCGATGAGATCAGTCCCCGCCAGCGGCACACGCGGGGCGTGATCTCGATGGCCAACGCCGGGCCGAATACGGGCGGCAGCCAGTTCTTCATCACCCACGTTGCCTGCCCGCACCTGGACGGCAAGCACGCCGTTTTCGGTGTGGTCACCTCCGGCATGGACGTCGTGGACAAGATTCAGAAGGGCGACAAGATTACGAAGGTCACCATCGATCGCAAGCGCGACCACCCGTACAAGCCGGTCGTCACGCCGCGGTAGGCCGGACAGCGCGTGCCGATGAATCCAGGGGGGATGGTTTCTCCCGAATGGGAGTGTCATTTCGCCGTCTGTCCGAGAGGCGGCGGCCGTGCGGGTGTTCTCGCCGCAACGTGGAGCCACACACATGGGCGCACGCCCTCTGATTGCGTCCGTCTTGCTCCTCTCGGTGGCGCCTGTCGTCGTGCAGGCCCAGCCCGTTGTAACGAGACTCGATCCGGAGGACATCCGTGATCGTGTCGAATCCGCCATCTGCCTCGTGACGGTCGAGAACACGTGGGGCGTGCCGCTGGCCGTGGCCACCGGGTTTCTGCTGGGCGACGGCCGGTTCGCCGTCACGGACCTTGGAGCGGTGGCCCAGCCGGCCGCCAAGAAGGCGACGCTCCACTTCAGCGACGGGAGCACGGCAACCGCCACGCAATTCGGGATGGCAGACCCGGCGCTCGGGCTGGTGGCGCTTCGGGTGGGTTCGGGCGATCCGCGCCGCAGGGGTTTGCCACTGGCGCCGCGGCTGCCCGCGCTCGACGGCATCGGCGCCGTCGGGGCGGCGGGGTGGCAGTGGGGCAGCCAGATCGAGGTCGTCACCGGCCGCGTCTGGCGCGGGCCGGACATCCGTGACCTGGCGGTCCGGGCGCGCGTCGAGACACCCGTCGGCGTGGAGTTCTTTCTGCGGATGGACGGCGGCCGCATCGAGGCGGCGAGCGGTTCGCCCGTTGTGGACAGGCGCGGCACGGTCCTGGCGGTGCGGCTGGAGATGACGGCCCCCGGCGTGAGCGTGGCGCTGGCGATGCCGGCCTCGTCGCTCCGTCGGTCGCTGCTGGAATCCGAGCCCAAACTCCAAGACTTCTCAGAACTTCCCGAGCCGCTCTGGCCGGCGCAGATTCTGCGCCTGCCGGGCAAACCGCCACCGCCGGCCGCCTTTGCCCGCGTCCGCAAACACGTCCGTGCCAGTGTTGTCTGCACCGAATGCGGCGGGACGGGCAAGGCCAAAGTGCCGCCGGAAAAAGATATATTCAAGCACCTCAGGCAAGGTGACTTCGTGTGCCCCCGCTGCCACGGCGAGGGCATCGCTCTGGAGAGCGGTGTGTACGAACTGCTGGCCACTTGGGCCGAGCAGGGCACGCGCGTCGTCTGGGCGCCGGGGCCCGTCGGCCGCGCACAGAGCGCCGCACGCGCCGCCGGACAGGAGATGCTCAAGTGGCTCGCCGTGGCGGGACGCCGTTTCCGGGAAACCTATTCCGAGGCCACCGGCCGCGACATCAACCGCTTGGGCAGCCAGGCGCCGCGCGGCCTGGTCGTCTACGGCGAGATCCGCGACACGATCAGCGGCCCGGACGGCCCGTACGTCATCCTGGATCCGCTGGACACCAACTACATGGTCGTCGTCCGAATGCAGGACCTGAAGGGCCACGACGGGAAGGGGCCGTCGGGTTCCGGCCTCAGACCGGCCGACAAGTCCTGGATCCTCCTGGCGGGGACGGTGCTGTCGCGGTTTAAGGGGAGCAGGTACCGCGGCGTCTACGTGCTTCCGTTCGAGTGGGTGCGGTGTCCCGCGCCGGGGCCGCTCAGGCTGCCCAAGAGGTAGGTTGCTTGAGGCCCGTGCTCGGACCGATCTGGCGCTGCCGGTGGGGCGGACAGGCCGCAGCGCTCTCTTGCGGCGCAATCTCGGACAGGGCGCTTGCGGTTCCCTGGGTTCCCATGTATAGTATAGTTGAGGTGGTGAACGGATCCCGGAAAGGCGAATGGGGGTAGCCATGTGGATTCGGCGGACGGTTCTTCGTGTGCTGTTAAGTCTTCTCGCGGCAGTGGGCGCAGCGTCGTGGTCGGCGGCGGGTTCGGCGCCTCTGGACAAGACTGCCATTCGCGCCAAACTTGCCCCGTGTCTCTGCCGGGTAACGGTCCAGAACACCTGGGGCATTCCGCTGGCGCTTGCGAACGGGTTCGTGCTGGGCAACGGCCGGTTTGTCGTGACGGAACTCGGCGCGCTGGCCCGCCACGGTGCCGCTCGGGCGGTCGTACGGTTTCAGGACGGTTCAAAGGTCGCAACCGACCAGTTCGGGATGGCCGATCCGGTGAGCGGGTTGGCGGCCCTTTATCTGAAACCGGGCGCCTCCTCCCGGGAGGGGCTCACGCTCGTACTGACGTTGCCTCCGCTGGACGCCAACCCGATGGTGGCCACGACGGATTCAGGGGGGAGCCAACTGGAACTGGCCGTGGGCCGGCTCATCGCCGGACCCAAGATGGTAGAACTTGCCGCGCGGACGGACGTGAGCGTCCTTAAGGCCGACTGGACGTTTCTTCGGATCCTGAGCCGAGGCGTGGCCGGGGCTTCCGGCATGCCGGTTCTGGACGGGGAGGGAGCCGTCGTTGGCGTTCGGATGGACGTGATCGGCCGCAAGGTGACGGCGCCCCTCGTCGTGCCGGCCACGGCGCTGCGGGACGCCCTTTTCTCGTCGAAGCCCGAACTGAAGCCGCTGGCCGAAGTTCCCGAAGCAGCGTGGGCGGTGCCGATCCTCCGCCTGGAAGGCCAGCCGGTTACGGCGTCCCAGTTCAGCCAGCTCGCCCGCGGCCTGAAAGACAGCATGGTGTGCCGGCAGTGCAACGGCAAAGGGTCCATCGTCAAGGGCAGCCTCTATAGTTCGTACGGCTTGAGTAGTGTGAAGTGTGGGGTCTGCGGCGGCGACGGGATCGTCTGCCCGGAAGACGTGTACGCGAGGATGGCGCAAATGGCCGAAGAATGCGCCCGTGTGGCCTGGGCCCCGGACATTAAAGCCCGCACCAGAAAGGGGGTCCTGGCCGAGGGCCTCCAGAGGCTCAAGGCTTTGGCGGCCGCCGGGCCGCGATTCCTAAGAGACTGGGGCCGTGCGGTCACGGCCGACTTGAAGGCGGCAGACGGTGACTTCCCGCGTGGCATCGTGCTCCATGCCCGTGTCGGTGAAACGATCGAGGGGCCGGACGGACGATATACGCTCCTGGAGATGGCCAGGGCACGCGTGTCGGCTGCCTTTCGGCCGGCTGCCGTGACGAACCCTTCGGCGCCCGGACCGTCCGGCGTCCCGGCCGAACCGAGGGAGAGGACCTGGATCGTGATCGGGGGCGTGGTCCAGGCGCGAATCGATTCGGGCAAGGCCGGTAGCCCGTTGGGGCGCGGCAAAGGCCGGCCCTTGTACGTGCTGCCGTTCGGTTGGGTTCCGGCACCTGCCGCCGCGGCGTCGGGCCGGTAGGTTCCGCCCCTCCTGAAGGGACCGACCTGGCGCTGCCGGTGGGCCGGACAGGCCGCAGCGCTCTCTTGCGGCGCAATCTCGGACAGGGCGCTTGCGGTTCACTGGGTTCCCATGTATAGTATAGTTAGTGAGATGGTGAACGGACCCCGGAAAGGCGAATGGGGGTAGCCATGTGGATTCGGCAGACCGTGTTTCGTGCCGTATGGTGTCTTTCGGTGGCGGTGGGCGCGGCGTCGTGGTCGGCGGCGAGTCCGGCGGTGTTTGATAAGACCGCCGTTTGCGCCAAACTCAACACCTGTCTCTGCCGCGTAACCGTCCAGAACAAATGGGGCGTTCCCCTGGCTTTCGCCTACGGGTTTGTCCTGGGCAACGGTCGGTTCGTCGTGACGGAACTGGGCGCGTTGGCCCAGCCCGGCGTTGCGAAGGCGGTCATGCGATTCCGGGACGGCTCGGAGGTCACGGCCGACCAGTTCGGGATGGCCGATCCGGTCAGCGGGTTGGCGGCCCTTTATCTGAAACCGGGTGTCTCTTCCCGACAAGGCCTGGCGCCGGCGCAGACGCTGCCGCCGCTTGGCGGCAGTGCAGTCGTGCCCAGGATGGGGTGGGAGCAGGGGCATGAATTGCGACTGGCCGCGGGCCGGCTCATCGCCGGACCCAAGATGGTAGAACTTGCCGCGCGGACCGGCACGGACGTGACTCGGGCCAAGTGGACGTTTCTTCGGATCGTCGGCAAAGACGTGGCCGGAGTCGCGGGTACGCCCATCCTGGACCGGGAGGGAACCGTCCTCGGCGTCCGGATTCACGTGATGACCCGGATGGCGACGGCCCCTCTGGTTGTGCCGGCCACGGCGTTGCGGGACGCCCTTTTCTCGTCAAAGCCCGAACTGAAGCCGCTGGCCGAAGTTCCCGAAGCGGCGTGGCAAGTACGTGTCCTTCGCGTGGAGGGCCAGCCCGTCGCACCGGCCCAGTTCAGCCGGGGGGTCCAGAGCGCCAAAGACGGCATGAAATGCCGGGCCTGCGACGGGCAAGGATACCGTGCCAGCCTCTACTCCGGGTACCGGTACACGTGTTACACGTGCAGCGCGGAGGGCATCGTTTGCACCCAAGGTGTATACCCGGCTCTGGCGGAAATGGCCGGGGAGTGCACGCGGGTGGCTTGGGCCCAAGACATCGAACCGCGAGCCAGAAAGGCGATGCTGGCCACAGGCCTCGAAACGCTCAAGCAGTTGGCCGACGCAGGGCCGCAATTCCGAAAAGCCTGGGACAGCGCGGTCGCGACCGACTTGCTCGGGACGAACCGTGGCTTCCCGCGAGGCATCGTCGTCTGCGGCCGCGTCGGCCAGACCGTGCAGGGGCCGGACGGCCGATATACGTTCCTGGAAACCCGCCTAGCCGGCGTTCCGGTTGCTTTTCGCGCGACTCCTGTGACCAAACCAACCGTGCCGGGGCCGATCGGCACACCGGCCGCGCCGAGACAGGGAACCTACATCGTGCTGGGCGGCATGATCCTGGCAACGTTCGATACGGACAACGCCTACACCGCGCCGAGGCCGCGTCAAGCCAAGCCGGCCCCGCGCAAGCGGGGCAAAGCCAAGTCGGCCTTGCCGAAGCCGGGCCCGGCCCTGCCAGTGTACGTGCTTCCGTTCGGCTGGCTTCCGGCTCCGAGCGCTGCGCAGCCCCCTGCGAGACAAAGGGGCTCGCCTTACTGGTAGGGCGCCGGTTCTCCTGAAGGCGGCGGTCGGGGTGGCGGCGGCCGGGGTGGCGGTCGGGGGCGCTGAACGCTTCCTCACAGTCGGGGATCGCCGTGGGCGGCACATCCGCTCCCTTACGGTCGCGGCTCGGATGCGCTCATC
The DNA here is from genome assembly GCA_030602705.1 of Planctomycetota bacterium. Classification (GTDB taxonomy): domain Bacteria; phylum Planctomycetota; class Phycisphaerae; order FEN-1346; family FEN-1346; genus JAUVZF01. The sequence continues at coordinate 13,374 of JAUVZF010000053.1, read as the reverse complement.
GGAGCCGCGAGCGCCAGCGAGCGGGCGCCTTACGGTCGCACCTCGGATGGTCGCGGCTGTGTGCGTGCTACCCCCCGCCGGCATGAAAGGCTGAGCGTGGCGTGAATCCTTGCCCTCGTCTCCGCACGCTCTTATAATACCCCCCGTATTATAATCCACTCTCAAGGAGGATCCTATCATGCTGGTCTTTATCATACGTCTGCTGTTTTTCCTGATGATGGCGGCAGGCGGGTACGTCTTCGGCGGGGCCGTTGAAGAAGGGAAGCAACTGACGGGCATGCTCGGCTTCGCGGGGGTGTCCATCCTGGTGATTGCCGTGGACGTCATCTTCCGCCACAAGAACATCAGCGTCATCTCGGCCGTCTTTGTCGGCCTGCTCGTGGGTCTGGTGGTGGCAATGCTCCTCGGGCCCGTGGTGGACATGTACGAGATCGACGACACGGTCAGCCAGGCCATCAAGGTGGGCATTGCGGCCGTGGCGTCGTACCTGGCGGTCTCGCTCATCCTCCAGACGAAGGACGACTTCCGGTTCGTCATTCCGTACATCGAGTTCGCCAAACAGCAGAAGGGCGGGCGGCCGCTCCTGCTGGACACGAGCGTCATCATCGACGGCCGCATCGCAGACATCGCCGAGACACGGTTCATCGATGCCCCGATGGTCGTGCCGCGATTCATCCTCCACGAACTTCAGACCATTGCCGACTCGGACGAGAAGATGAAGCGGGACCGCGGCCGCAGGGGACTCGATATCCTCAACCGCCTTCAGACGATGCCGAACGTGGATATCCGTATCCAGGACGCCGACGTCGAGACGGGGCCGGCAGAGGGCGCCGACGAAATGCTCGTCAATCTGGCATCCCGCTGTTCCGGGCGGATCGTCACCACCGACTACAACCTCAACAAAGTCGCCAGGCTGGCCCGCGTGGACGTCATCAACGTCAACGACCTGGCCAACGCCATGAAGCCGTCCGTCATGCCCGGCGAGGAGATGGAGGTCACCGTCCTGAAGCCCGGTCAGGAGGAAGGCCAGGGCGTCGGTTACCTGGAGGACGGCACCATGGTCGTGGTCGAGGACGGGCAGAGCCGCATCGGCCACACGGTCACCATCACGGTCACGAATGTCCTTCAGAAGAGCGCGGGACGGATGATTTTCGGGCGCGTGCAGGCGGCGCCCGGCCGACGAAGGTCGTGACAGCAGCACCCGAGGCACCACAGGCCAGTTAGCCGCCGCGCTTGTCCCCGTACAGATCCGTAGGGGCGCGGCGCGTTTTCTCATGCGGCGGACGGCTTCGCCAAAGACGGGGGAGGTCCTGACAGCATGCCGGTACCCCAAGCCAGTGTGATCATTGCAGCGGCCGGCGCCGGTCGGCGGTTCATCGAGGCGACCACCCCGCGCAGGGCGGGCAGCGCTCGCGGCGAGGCCAGCAAGGTCTTCGTGAACCTGGGGGGGCGGCCGGTGCTTGCCCACGTGCTGAGCGCCTTCGCGGCGGTTGATTCGGTCGTCGAGATGATCGTGGCGGTGTCCGCCGAGACGGTGGAGTGGGCGGGGGAAACGTTCGGCGGGATGGCTTCCGAGGGCCGGCGTTTGCAATTCATCGCGGGCGGCGGCGAGCGGATCCAGAGCGTTGCGCTGGCGCTGGAGGCATCGGACCGCAGCACGGAACTGGTGGCGATCCACGATGCGGTCCGGCCGCTCATTCGGCCGGCCGTCATCGCCGAGGCGATGCGCGTGGCGGTTGAGTACGGCGCCGCCGTCGTCGGCCAGCCGATCGACCATACGATCAAGACGGTAACCGAGGACGGCCTCGTGGCCGAGACCGTGCCGCGACGATCTCTCTGGATGGCCCAGACGCCCCAGGTATTCCGCCGCGAGATCATCACGCAGGCCTACGGGCGGCGCGGCGACATGGTTGGCAGCGTGACCGACGATGCCCAGTTGGTCGAGGCGATGGGCCAGACCGTCATGATGGTGCCGGGCGATGCGGCCAACGTCAAGATCACGACGCCCGAGGACCTGCGGGTGTGCGAGGCGATCCTGGCGGCGGGCTGGCCGTTCGAGCAATAGGAGAATGCGCCGGCGTGGCGGCCTCCGGCATACGCCTCCCTATGCCGAAGGCCACCACGCGGTGAGCAAAAGGTCTCGCCCGGAGCGGATGGTGAGCGACAGAGGGCCAAGCGAACTTGCGGCCGGCGAGACGACACCGCCTCCACCCGCTCGCGGCCGCGAGGCGCCCCTCGTCCTGCTTCTCGTCGCTCTCTCTGCCGCGCTCGCCCTGTACCGGACGGCCGACCGCGACCTTTTCACGGCCCATGAAGCCCGGGCTGCTCGCGTCGCCGGGCACATGCTCGAATCGGACGCGTGGCCGCCCGAGAGGCCGAGCCCCTGGCTCGTTCCTCAGTTCTCGCCCGACGTGCGGCCGGGGCTCGCCTACCAGAAACCGCCGCTGTATTACTGGGCGGTCGCCGGCGCGAGCACCGTCTGCGGCGAGGTGACCAATCTGACGGTCCGCCTGCCGAGCGCCGTCAGCCTGGTGGTGCTGGTAGTCATCGTCTACTACCTGGGCAAGGCGCTGGTTTCGGTTCGCACCGGCTTCATTGCGGGGCTGGTCCTTCTGAGCACGCCGAAGGTGCTCTGGTGGAGCCGGGCGGGGCTTCTGGACCCGATGCTTGCTGCGTGCGTGGCGGGGTCGCTGCTGTTCTTCATCCGGGCGCACCGCGGCATCGGCGGGCGATGGCAGTACTGGCTGTTCTGGGCGCTGGTGGGCCTGGGGACGCTGGTCAAGGCCACGTCGCTGGTCGTGCCGCTGCTGGCGGTCGGGTTGTACCTGCTGGCCCGCATGCGGGAGGAAGGGTTCTGGGGCCCGCTGTGGCGGATGAAACCGATCAGCGGGCCGCTCGTGCTGTTGGCGGTGGCGGCGCCGTGGCACATCGCGGCCCACGTCGCGACGGGCGGAGCGTTCAGCCACGTGTACTGGGGCATGCACGTGTTCGGCCGTGCGACCGGGACCAGCATCTTCGAGGACAGCACGTACTGGTGGTACTATTTTCCGGCGATGGCGCGGGACCTGTTCCCGTGGGTGGTTTTTCTTCCGGGCGCGCTCGTGCAGCCGTGGCGCCGGATGTCGCGCGGGCATCTCGGGGCGATGCTCTTGCCGGGGGTGTGGTTCGTCGGATCGTTCGTCTTCTTCTCGGCCATTTCGTTCCGCAAAGACGAGTACCTGCTGGTAGCGTATCCGGGGGCGGCGCTTCTGGTGGGCTATTTCCTGGACTACTACCTTGGGGCTCACCGGCAGGACGCGGCGCTTCGGAAGTGGATCGAGGCGGCCTTCACGGTCGTGGCGGCGGCGGCCTTCCTGCTGGGGCTGGGGTTCCTGCTGGTCGCGTTGTCCGGGTCGGTTCGGGAACACCTGTTTGAGGCGTTCCACAACCGGACCGACCAGGCAACGTTCGCCGCCGTCGCGGACCTCATCGCCGACCGTGAATGGATCGCGATGCTGCTGGCGGGGCCGATGATGGTCGGCGCCGTGACTTCGGTCGTCCTGATCCGGCACGACCGGCCCCTTCCCACGGTTGCGCTGATGGTCTGCACCACGGTCCTGGGGTTCGTGCTGTTTGTGGAGACGATCGTGCCGGTGCTGGGTCAGGCGCGCGGCCTGGCCTCGTTTGCCACGGCCGTGTCGGCGCACGCCAAGAAGCGGGGCCCGCGCACGCGAATCTTTCTGGCCGTGGGAAAATGCCACGAACTGGCCTTCATGCTGCACCGTTTTGCCGTTGGGCTGGAGACGCAGCGCGACATGGTGGGATACCTGAAGGAGGACCTTGCGACGGGGCGGCCGTGGCTGGTCGTGATGGACCGCAAGGCGCACGAGAACGGGCGGTGGTCCGACCCGGGCCTCCAATGGCGTCTGGTGGCCCAAACGCCGGCGGGTCATCGCCGGCCGATGGTACTGCTGGAACCGATTCTGACGCCGAAGGGGCCGGGCGAGCCATGAGCAAAAAGCCGCAATCCGCAAAACCAAGGCCCGCCATCAGCGCGGTCCTGCCGGCCTATAACGAAGAGGCGTGCCTGGGCGAGGTAACCGAATCGTTGCACAAGGCGCTCGGGAAGGTGTGCGAGCGGTTCGAGATCATCATCGTGGACGACGGCTCGACCGACTCGACGCCCCAACTCGCCGACGCGCTGGCCGGCGACCATGCCGAGGTCCGCGTCATCCATCATCGGCCCAACCGGGGATACGGGGCGGCGCTTCGCAGCGGCTTCACGAGCGCGCAGATGCCGCTCGTCTTCTACATGGACGCCGACGGCCAGTTCGATCCACAGGAGATCCGTCTCCTGACCGACGGCATCCGCCAAGCCGACATCGTCACAGGCTACCGGGCCAACCGCCGCGACCCATGGATGCGAAAGTTCTTCTCGTGGGGATTCAAGACGCTGATCGGCCTGGTGTTCGGGGTACGTGTCCGCGACTGCGACTGCGCGTTCAAACTGTACCGGCGTAAGGTGTTCAACGAGATCACGATCGCCTCGGAGGGGTTTTTCGTGGACGCCGAGGTCCTGGCGAAGGCGAACGTCCTCGGATACCGGATCGACGAGGTGCCCGTTACGCACCGGCCCCGTGCGGGCGGCGAGAGCACCGTCCGCCTGAGTCACATCCTTTCGACGCTGCGGGAAGCGTGGCGCCTGCTCCGCCACCCCGGGCTGCCCGTGCGCGAGACGAAGCCACAGCAGAACTGAGGCGCGGCGGGCGGCACGGTCGCAGCGCAGGAGCGGCCGTCTGTGGCGTGAGTGGCGCTCACGGCCTTGCCGGCGTGCTGTGGAGGATCAGGGCGCGACCCGGCGGATCTTGAAGCGGAGGCCGCCCGGTGTCTTTCCAGGTGGTTTTGGTTTCTCCGGCAGTTCGGCGTGTGCCTTGCCCGAGAGCATTTTCAGACGGACTGAAGCGAAGGAGACGGGCATCGCCTTGACGGCAAGGCCGAGGTGCCTTCTGTGACGCTGGTGTACCGCCAGCAGGATCTCCTGCTTGCCGCTCCATCGGACAACCCGCTCGCCATCGAGCGTGACGGTGATGGTGACGCGGCCTTTGTCGTCGTCGCGCTTGACCGTCGCCTCGGCGACATGGCTCTTCTTGGCCGGCAGCGTGAGTTTGCGGCCGGTGCCGTTGACGTGGGCGTTCTTGCCGTCGATCGCCTCAAGTCCGCTGATGCCATGGACGGTCTCGTCTGGTCCGGTGCTGTAGGCGGCTCTGGACGCTTCGTCACACAGGGCGAGGGCGGTGGAGCCCTTTCCGGCGGGAAGGAAGATGTGGACGTATCCGTCGGCTGAGGCGGTCACGAACTTCACCTCGAGTTGGTAACTGCCCCGCGGGACGACCGGGATGGTGAGGACGGACGCACCCTGGCCCCTGGGGGCCGTGATGATGTTGCTGCCCTGCCGCTTCCATTCCTCCCGCCCGCTCTTGAAGAGCCCGTCTCGGGCGGGGATCACGAACGGCAGGACCTCGACCCAGTCGCCGGCCGGCAGTTCGATACTTTCCTCGGGGCCGAGGCCGGGCCCGGGGGTGCTCTTGGCGCTCTTGGCGGCGGCTTTCGCAGCGGCGTCCGCGGCGGAGCACAAGGCCAGGAGAACGGCACCGGCAAGCAGCAGCGTTTGGAACCGATGGGTCATGACGGCACCTCCGTTCTCCCAGAGTATGGACGCATCAGATGACCGCCTTATTGTAACGGTTTGCTGCAAAGAGCGTCAACGGTTGCCATCGTCGCCCCCTACGGCCGCAGCGCCGTTGCGGTGCCCGACTGCATCCGCAACCGCACCGCCCCGAAGGTCGCGATGGTGTCATAGGCGGCTAAGCCGATGCGGTCCTTGTGCTTGGTCGTGTAGGACGAGAGGTCCTTCTGCGCCCCGTTCCAGTGCAGGAGCGGCTTGCCGTCGAGGTTGACGGCGATGGCTGCGTCGTCCTTGTCGAGCACCACTTTCACATCGACGGTGTAGGCGCGGTTCGCCTGGAACGTCACGGTTGTGCCCGTCCCGTTGGAGTAGGGGCCGCGATGCTCGATGTCGGCCAGGCCGCTCTGGCCGGCCAGTTGCAGCGACACGGCGCTCGTTCCGACAGGCAGGTACAGGTAAACGTAGCCGTCCTGGTTCGTTCCGAGGAACTTGACCTGGAGGTCGTAGTTGCCGCTCGCCGAGACCGGCGCGAAGAGGTTCGTGCGGCCGCGCTGCGCCGGCGTGGCAATGAGGGTGTTGCCCCGGCGCTTCCACAGGGCCCCGCTGTTCTTGTCGATGCAGTCTTTGGCAGGGTCGATCATCTTGAGGATGTCAACCCACTTGCCGTTCGGCAGTTTCTTGCCTTCTGCTGCGACAGCGGAGGCGCTGGAGGATCCGGCCGAGGCGCAGAGGGCCAGGGCCGACGCCGTCAGACCTGCAAGCAGCAGAACCCGGAAGCGAGACATCATAGACCCCCCTTGCCTGTGATTGGACGGGTCCGGATGGGCCGCGGTTCCTATTCTACCAGCGAGGCGGGAGGTGTCAACGATTCCCGCGCGGCGGGGCGCCTCGAGGGATGGATTTCGATGCCTGCCAGGCCGGGGTAAGTCGTGCCGCTGATGGTCAACCGGACCGTCGTGATAGGCACGACCATGCCGAGGTCCACGATCATGGTTCTGCCGGAACTCATGCCTTCGATCTTCATCGGCCGGTTGCCGTTGACGGCCACGGTGGCGTTGCCCCAGGAGTCGGTTCCGCCCTTGCCGTCGCGAGCGATGACCAGGATGTAGCGTCCGCGGACGGGTGGCTCCCATTTGGCGAGGAACCATCCCCGGGGACCGAGGAGCGACCAGGCAATGCCCGATCGTGCTCCGCCGAAGACGTTTTGAGGAAGCCGACCGCCCCAGTGGCTCGATGCGTAACCCTCGCCGCCCGCGCCGACGTTTGCCGACCGTGGGAAGTCCTTTGCGTACCGGGCGTTGAACCGCGCATCGCTGAGGACGAGGATCTTCAGGACGGCCGTGGCGGCTTTCGCCACAACCCTGTCCACTTCATGGAGGCCGGCGGTCACGTCGGCACGCCCGGCGGACGCAGCGGAGTTCGTCTCGAGGTAACGCTCGTAGTAGGTCTTCGCGCGGACGAGGGCAATGAGCCGGCCCTGGGCGCTGGACTTGTCGGCCAGGCCGCGGTACCAGTGCCCCAGTTCGGCGAGGGCACGCGCGGGAAGACGTTCGATGGACATGCCGGCGAGCAACACGTACCTGGAGGCCATGTCGTCGATCTTCAGGTCCAGTTGTTTTGACGCTGCAGCCGGGGCGTCGAACTCCACCATGTAGATGCGGACGAGTTCGTCGCGTGCGGCCTTGTCGTTGGGGTTGTCCCGGAGGGCGGCCTTGAGTTTTTCCGCCTGGTTCTGAAAGCCCTGGCGTGTGCCGGCGTGGTCGAGTTTGAGTCTCAGTTCATAGCGGTCAACGTTGCGAAGGTTGGCCGCCAGCGGCATGGCTCGCCGATAGAGGCCGGCGGCTCCGGCAAAGTCCTTGGTCTCGAGGCGGTCGTCGGCGAAACGGACGATTGCGGCGACCAGGGCTTCGCCGGCCTTGACCTTCTCGGCGCCGCGGCTCTTGGCGTAGCGGTTCTGGTACACATCGAGTATTCTGTCCTGGCAGGCGTTCTTCTGTTCCGGCGCCTTACTTGCAAGGAGCGCCATGGCCTTGATGGCAGCGCGATAACCTTTGACGTGCTTCACGGCCAGGTCGTAGGCATTCCGGCAGAGCAGCGGCAGGAGGTCCGGCTCGGTCTCGGACGCGGTGGCGGCGGCCAGGAGTTCGGCGGCCAGCGCGAGGTCGTCGGCCGCCTCCGGCGACGCGGTCGCCGCCGCAATACGCCCACCATACTGCACGTCGAATGCCTTGGCGGCCTCGGCGGCGGGCGCGGCCGGCGCTGCGTGGGCGACGGCGGCAAGCAGCAGCCAGACGGCGCCAGCAGCATTCCACCACCGTGTGATCATGTCGGTTCCGCTTCCCCCCGCCCTGCCCTTCCGCCGTCACATGCGCATGAGGCCGCGCTGGGCCTGCGCCATCTCTATCGGCAATTCGGCCAAACGGGGTGGGGAGACGGCCGACACAGGACGCCCGAGGACCGCACCGTCAACTTACTTCAGGCCGTATTGCTTGATCTTGCGGTAGAGGGTTCGTTCTCCGATGCCAAGGGTCTCGGCGGTCTTCTGGCGGTTCCCTCCCGTTTCGTCGAGCGTCCGCTCGATGATGACCCGTTCGACATCTTCGAGGCTCATGCCGGGCGTCAGGCCCTCGGCCGCAGTTTCGCCTGCCGCCGGACGGATCTCCGTCGGGATATCGTGGACGTCGAGCGTTTCGCTTCGGGCCAGAACGATCATCATCTCCAGGGCGTTGACGAGTTCCCGCACGTTGCCGGGCCAGTCGTAGGCGTTCAGGACGGCCTGGGCCTCGGGCGTGATGCCGGTGATGGACTTGGCGTGCTCTTCGGCGAGACGGCGTAGGTAGTGGTCGGTCAGCAGTGGGATGTCCTCTCGCCGCTCCCTAAGCGGTGGGAGCACGATCCGCACGACCTTCAGGCGGAAGTACAGGTCCTCGCGGAACGAGCCCCCCTTCACCAGGCCGGCCAGGTTGCGGTTGCTCGCGCTGAGGAGCCGCACGTCCACCCGTCGCGGCTCGTTGGAGCCGACGCGGATAATCTCGCGGTCCTCGATGACCCGGAGGAGTTTGATCTGAGTGGCCATCGGCATGTCGCCGACCTCATCGAGGAACAGCGTGCCGCCGGCGGCGTGTTCGAAGCGTCCCTTGCGGCTGGCAATGGCGCCGGTGAAGGCGCCCTTCTCGTGTCCGAAGAGTTCGCTTTCGAGGATGCCTTCGCTGAGGGCGGCGCAATTGAGTCCGACGAAGTTGCCGTTGCTGCGAGGCGAGTTGTTGTGGAGCGCCTTGGCAATGAGTTCCTTGCCGGTTCCGCTCTCGCCCTCAATCAGGACGGTGGTGTCGGTCGGGGCGATCTGGCGGCACGTTTCGATGACGCGGCGTATGCCCGCCGACGTGCCGATGATGCCCTCGAACCCGAAACGCTCCTGGAGTTGGGCCGTCAGTTGCCGGTTTCGGTTCACGAGGCGCCGGTGCTCGAGCGCCTTGGCCACGCGGTCCCGCAGTTCCCCAAGGTTCAGCGGCTTGGTGATGTAATCCCAGGCGCCGTCGCGCATGGCCTGGACCGCGGTTTCGATGGACCCGTGGCCGGTGACGACGATAACCTCGGTCGCCGCGTCGATGCGCTTGGCTTCCTGGAGGATCTCCATCCCGTCAACCTCGTGCATCACGAGGTCCGTGACGACCAGGTCGAAACCGTCGCCCTCCAGGAGGTCGAGGGCGCGCCGCGGCTCGGTGACGACGACGCAGGCGTGCCCGACGCGTGCGAGCGCCTCGTTGATGGCGTCGGCCTGCGGGCGGTCGTCCTCGACGATGAGGATGCGTGCCCGCTCGGTTGCTTGCGTTTCGCCAGGCATGGTGTTGCCCATCGGATGCGCCGCGTCGTGCCACCCGGTCAGACGCCGAGTCTGTCCCGGTACGGGCCCGTATGGGCTCGGCGCGGCCGTCATGTAACTTCGGTCGCGGCAGCGGCAGCAGGGAGATGAATCGTAAACCGCGTGCCGCGGCCCGGTTCGCTGTGGACCTCCAACGTGCCCTTGTGTTCCTGGACGATCCTTCGGACGGTCGGCAATCCCAGTCCCGTGCCGCCCGGACGGGTAGAATAATACGGTGCGAAGATTCTGTCCAGGTCCTCCCGGCTGATGCCGGCGCCCGTGTCGGTCACGTGCAGGCGGACGCCGCGTCGTTCGGCCTCGGCGCCGATCATGAGTTCCCCGCCGTCGGCCATAGCGGCCTCGGCGTTCAAGATGAGATTCGAGAGGGCCTGCTTGAGCCGCGCCGCATCGACGGCCACGGGGGGCAGGTCTTCGGCCAAACTGGTCCGCACGCGGACGTTCGCCTGCCCGAGCCGGTCCTCATAGAATTCCACCAGTTCCTCGACGATGGGGTTGACGGCCCGGACCTGGAGGCGGACCTCCTGTTTGCCCGCGAGTTTCAGGAAGTCGTCGAGGATCTGCTGTAGGCGTGCGGCCTCTTGCTCGAGGGCGTCGAGTTTCCGCAGCAGCCGCGGGTCGAGGTCGCTGCCCGGACGCTGCAAGTCTTCGCGCAGCAGTTGCAGGTTCAGGTTGAGGGTGGACAGGGGGTTTCGGATCTCGTGCGCGAGCCCGCCCGTCAGCGTGCCGACGTAGGCCAGGTGCTCGGCCTCGCGGGCACGGCGTTCAGAGTCGCGGGCGCGGCGTTCGGCCCGCTTGGCCATCAGCGTGGCGAGGCCTGCGGCCAGAACGACGCCTGCTGCCAAGCCCAGTCCGAACACCAGTAGGGGATCCACGCGGGCCTCCATTTGGCTGTTCACATAGCCACGACCGCCGTTGGCGTGACCATGCCGACCGCGCCGGTGCGCGCTGCCGGAAACAACTCGCCGCGCAAGCGCGGCGGCGAACGTGGCGCCTACTCCTGCTTGGGGGCCGCCTGGCCTTCCGGTTCCTCTTTGAGGGCGGCCTTTCGCGACAGTTTGACCCGGCCCTGGTCGTCAACCTTAATGACCTTGACCCGAACGGTGTCGCCCAGTTTGACGACGTCGGTGACGTTCTTGACGTAGCGGTCGGCCAGTTCCGAGACGTGGCACATGCCGTCCTGTCCGGGCAGGATCTCGATGAACGCCCCGAAGTCTTTCACCGAGACGACCGTACCGGTGTAGATCTTGCCGACCTGGACCTCGGCGGTCAGGCCCTCGATGATTTCGATGGCCCTCTTGGCTTGGGCGGCATCCACGTGGGCGACGGTGACCGTGCCGTCGTCCTGGACCTCGACGCGTGCGCCGGTGTCGGCCTCGATGCCCTTGATCGTCTTGCCGCCGGGACCGATGATCTTGCCGATCTTGTCCGGATTAACCTTGATCTGTAGCAGCCGCGGCGCGTGTTGGCTGATCTCTTCCCGCGGCGCCGAGATGGTCTGGAGCATGGTCCGGAGGATCTCCAGGCGGACTTCTCGGGCCCGCGCGAGCGCCTGCCGGCAGACCTCGAGCGAGACGCTGCGGACCTTCAGGTCCAACTGGATGCCCGTGATGCCTTTCTGGGTGCCGGCCACCTTGAAGTCCATCTCGCCGACGTGGTCTTCCTCGCCCTGGATGTCGGTCAGCAGCAGGTCGGTGTCGCCGTCGGAGATGCGTCCGATGGAGACGCCTGCCACAGGGTCCGCGACGGGCACGCCGGCGTCCATCAGGCTGAGGGTGGCCCCGCAGACGGTCGCCATGCTGCTGGATCCGTTCGACTCCATGATGTCCGAGACGATACGGATGGTGTACGGGAACTCGTCTTCGGACGGCATGACGCCCTGGAGACATTTCTCGGCGAGCGCGCCGTGGCCGATGTCGCGGCGCGACGGGCCGCGTATCCACTTGACCTCGCCCACCGAGAACGGCGGGAAGTTGTAGTGCAGCATGAACTGCTTCCGGTACTCCTCGAGCAGGCCGTCGATGATCTGCTGGTCCTGCCCGGTGCCGAGCGTCGTGTGCACGAGGGCCTGCGTCTCGCCGCGCGTGAACAACGCCGACCCGTGCGTTCTGGGCGTAACGCCGACCTCGCACGTGATAGGCCGAAGTTGGTCGTGTGTGCGGCCGTCGGTCCGCTCGCCGGCGAGCAGCATCTTGCGGATGAGGCGGTCCTCCACGCCATACCACGCGGCCTTGAAATTGGCGGCGGTCCAGTCCTCGGTTTCCCCTTCCGGGCCGAGGATGGCCTCGATGGCCTCTTCCTTGATGGCGTCGCACGCCCTGGCGCGGTCGATCTTGCCGGGGATGTGTTTGGCCTGCTCGATACGGTCGAGGAAGTCCTTCTCGATGAGCGTTTCGAGGGCCGAAACGTCTTTCGGGCCGGCAAACTCCCGCTTCGCGGCACCGGCCTTCTCGACGAGTTCACGCTGCATCTCGATGATGGTCCGGATGGTGTCCTGGGCCATCTCGAGGGCTTCAAGGACCTTCTCTTCGGGGACTTCCCGGGCGCCGACCTCCATCATGTTGATCGAGTCCTCAAACCCCGACACGGTCAGGTCCATCTGACTCACCTCGCGCTGACTGTGCGTGGGGTTCACGATGAGCCGGTCGCCGTCGATCCCTATGCGGACGGCGCCGAGCGGCCCGTCCCACGGGATCGGCGAGATGCTCAGGGCCGCGCTGGCTCCGATCATCGCGACCAGGTCCGGGTCGTTTTCCTGATCGGCCGACAGGACGATCGCGACGACCTGCACCTCGTCCTTGTAGCCGTCCGGGAACAGCGGCCGCAGGGGCCGGTCGATCATCCGACACGTCAGGGTTTCCTTGGCGGATGGCCGTCCCTCGCGCTTGAAGAACCCGCCGGGGATCTTGCCGGCGGCGTACGTCATTTCGCGGTACTCCACCGTCAGGGGGAAGAAATCGATACCCTCGCGGGGCTTGGCCCGCGTGGCCGTCACCAGGACGACCGTATCCCCGTACCGCACCACGGCGCTTCCGTGCGCCTGCTTGGCGATTCTGCCCGTCTCCATACTGAGTGTTCGCCCTGCGATCTCACGTTCAATTCTTACCACTGCCATCTCTTTCCCAACCTTTCCGTTGCCGACAATACCTATCCGTTCACGCTCCCACCGCCGTCCGATGCGTCAGCAGGCTGTTCTCTCACGTGTCCGTTGCTGCGGCCGCCCGCGAAGGTGGGGCGGCCGGTTCCTGTGCGAGTTTCCGGGAGTTACTTGCGAATGCCCAGCCGCTCGATGACCGCCTGATACCGACCGCGATCCTCGCGGGCCAGGTACTTGAGGAGGCTGGCCCTTCGGCCGACCATCTTCAGGAGTCCACGCCGGGACGAATGATCCTTGCGGTGCGTCTTCAGGTGCTCCGTCAGGTGGTTGATCCGCTCCGTCAGAAGGGCGATTTGGACTTCAGGGGACCCGGTATCGCTCTGATGCACTCGAAACGACTCAATGATCTCCTGCTTCTGCGTCATGACAAACTCCTTACTGCACGTGGGCAACGGGAGGCGGCCACTCCCGTCCCTGCGGCGCCGAGGTTTCGGCTTCCCTTGCTGACGTTAACGACCGCTTTCAACAAGATACTTTACCGAAAATGGGAACCGAAGGCAAGCGCCTTTTTGCCGATGACCGCATCCGGGCGTGGCAACGATTTCTGGCATGGGACGATTTCCTGCGGCTTGGCCGTAGCGCCGGGGTTTATCCCCGGCGCATCCTGGCCGGCGCCGCCGCCAATCCCGATACATCGGGACCGGGCATAAAGCCCGGCGCTACAACCGCCTG
>JAUVZF010000157.1 GCA_030602705.1 Planctomycetota bacterium | reverse complement strand
TGCAGGCGGTTTGTACGTGTTGCCTGGCACTGTCGCCCCGCGCTCCTTGCGACTGCACTGCAGCATGGTGTCAACTATCCGTAAGTCGTTTGGCGGCAATGGCTTAGGCTGATTGTCCCGGGCTTTGTAGCGTAGTAGTACTATGCGGTCTTACGTAAGTCTTTTGCTGCGGCGAGAACGGCACCCGCTCGCTTACGCTCGCGGCTAGTTACACTCGCGCCCGACCAGCCACGTGAGAAAACCAGCCTGGCCCCGCTCAGTGCATCTCCCGGCCGCCGGTTACGTTGACGGCCTGGCCGGTCATGTAGGCGGCGCCGTCGGATGCGAGGAACCGGGTGACGGCCACAACGTCCGATATGCTCGCCAGGCGGCCGAGCGGTACCTTCGCGGTGAACTTCTTGACCACCTCGTCGCGGCCCATACCGAGGTTCTTGATGTAGCCGGCCGACACGTTGTCCCATACGCCGGTGTTCTCGGTGATGCCGGGGCACAGGCAGTTGACCGTGATGCCGTCGGCGGCCAGTTCGTACGCCAGGGCCTGTGTCAGGCCGATGATGGCGGCCTTGGCGGCCGAGTAGTGGGCCATGAGCGCCGAGCCGGTCTTGCCCGATTTCGACGAGAAGTTGACGATCTTGCCGTAGCAGTTCGCCTTCATCAGCGGAACCACGTGCTTGATGAACAGGAACGTGCCTCGGCAGTTGACGGCGAACACGCGGTCCCACTCCTGGGCGGTGAGGTCTTCAACCTTGCCCTGTGCCACGACGCCCGCCACGTTGACGAGGATGTCGATCCTGCCGCCGAAGGCCTCTTTGGCCGCCGAGACCACGGCGATGACCTGCCGTTCATCGACCACGTCGGCCGCCAAGGCCCGGCAGGTTCCGCCGGCGGCCGTAATCTCGCTCGTTGCGGCGTCGAGGGCATCCTCGCGCAGGTCGGTGATGAACACCTTGGCGCCGTTGCGGCAGAAGTCGGCGGCAATTCCTTTGCCGATGGCGCCGGCGGCGCCGGTGACCAGAGCGGTCTTGTCCTCAAACCCCATCGCCGACTCCTGCTCCTATGCTGCCCTCCGCGCGGTCGCCGCAGCGACCGCGAACGCTCGTCGCGATACTTCCATTCCAGCGCGGCGGGTCCCCGTTCGACAGGCTCAGGGCAGGCTCCGACCCGCCGCGCAAAGTGGTGTTGTCGCGCTACTTGTCCAACTGGATGACCGAGATGGTATGGTGCTCGTCGTACGCGGAGTTCTTCAGGCCGGGGAACGACATGTCGAAGCAGACGATGATGAGTTCCTTGCCGCGGATGAGCACCTCGCACGGCTGGTCCAGTAGGCCGTCCGAACCGTCGGTGTCGTCGTTCTCCCAAATCGTCCTCCGTTTTCCGTCGGGCGAGACGACGTGGATGGCGTTCTTCTCGGAGTCGGCGATGTAAATCTCGTCGGTCGCCAGGTTGCAGAAGATGCCGTCCACGCAAGGCATCTCCTTGTCCCTGATAATGACCTCGTTCGAGGCCACCTTGCCGCCAGAGTCAAAGGTGATCTTCGAGAACACGCCATCGCCGAAGTTACCGCTGTAAAGGTTGCCCTTGGAATCGAAGGTCAGGCCGTCGGCGCCGCCCAGGTCGTTGCGGTGGTTGGGAACGGTGGTGAAGGTGGCGATGAGGTGCGGGTCGGCGGTGCCCTTGGGCTTCAGTTTAACGCATCCGGCGTTCATCTCATCGAGGCCGATGCGGTAGATGCCGCTGGCGCCGGGCTTGTCCGCGAGGTCGAAGAACGTGTCGCTGACGTAAACGTTGTTATCTTTCCAGATGACGGCGTTGGAGAGTTTGAACCCCTCCACGACGACGTCGGCGCCCACGGGCACCCCGTCCTTGATATTGACGCGGATGAGCCGCGACTTGTGGTCCTTGTCGCTGAAGTACTGGTTGTCGGCCACGTAGAGGTTGCCGTCGGGGCCGATGTCCAGGCCCATGGGGCCGGCCTTCTTGGTCTCGGGATGCGGGGGCATGTCGAAGAAGTGCGTCAGTTTGTTCTGGGTGTCGATCTTCATGAGCACCCCCGGGTGAGTGGTGTCGTTGAAGTTGGGGCACGCCAGAAAGATGTCGCCCGTCTTGGGGTCGAGTGTCATGCCGTCCGGGGTATTGCAGGAATCCGGTAGCGAGAGGAACAGTGTGGGTCTCGCCCCGCCTGCGCCCGTATCGGCGGCCTCGCATCCGCCGAGCGCCACCAGTCCCGCAAGCATCAACACCACGGCCGCCTGCCTCCATGCACTGTGCCTACTCATCGCAATCTCCTTTGTTCTGAAACGCGCGTTGCCCACAAAACGTCCCGCCCCGGGCCATAGCCGGGCCCGGGGCCACAACCATACCCAAATCCGGACGGCAATGCAACCTTACGATGCGCTTCGGCCGGTGCGCCTGCCAGGTCGCGGCGCACACTCTTGGGATGTGGCAAGTTTTTCTGGCGAGCGCAGGCGGTTGTAGCGCCGGGCTTTATGCCCGGCGGCCGTTGGCGGCGGCGCCGGCCAGGATGCGCCGGGGATAAACCCCGGCGCTACGGCCAAGCC
>JAUVZF010000127.1 GCA_030602705.1 Planctomycetota bacterium | reverse complement strand
GTTTGTACGTGTTGCCTGGCACTGTCGCCCCGCGCTCCTTGCGACTGCACTGCAGCATGGTGTCAACTATCCGTAAGTCGTTTGGCGGCAATGGCTTAGGCTGATTGTCCCGGGCTTTGTAGCGTAGTAGTACTAAGCGGTTTTACATAAGTCTTTTGCTGTGGCGAGAACGGCACCCGCTCGCTTACGCTCGCGGCTAGTTACACTCGCGCCCGACCAGCCACGTGAGAAAACTAGCCGCGCACGTAAGTAAGCGGCGCAAGCCCCTTGGGTATCCCCGCAGCGGCATGGGGTTGAATCGGACTGCCGGGGATGATACAAAACGCCCAACCCGAACCGGAGGGCAGAATGATGACAAGCGTAAGGATTGCAGCCGCAAGCCTGGTTTCTCTACTGATTGCCGCGACGTGCCTTGCGGCCGAGGACCAGGGGAAGCAGGAGAAATGGATACAACTGTTCAACGGGAAGGACCTGACGGGCTGGAAGGTGAAGATCTGCGGCCATGAATTGGGCGACAATTTCGGCAACACCTTCCGGGTCGAAGACGGGCTTCTGAAGGTCTGTTATGACGCGTACGAGAAATTCGGCGGCAAGTTCGGCCACATCTTCTATGACAAGCCATTCTCGAACTACAGGCTCCGCGTCGAGTACCGCTTTGTGGGCAAGCAGGTTCCCGGAGGGCCGGGCTGGGCGCGGCGTAACAGCGGCATCATGATTCATGGCCAGTCGCCCGAAAGCATGGGAAAGAACCAGAAGTTCCCGGCGTCCATCGAGGTGCAACTGCTGGGCGGCTCCGGTTCCGGAAAACGCCCTACCGCCAATCTCTGCACACCCGGCACGAACGTCGTCATGGATGGAAAACTCGTCACCCGGCACGTCACCAATTCCACCTCCAAGACCTACCACGGCGAGCAATGGGTTACGGTTGAAGTGGAAGCGCGCGGCAACAGCATCAAGCACGTCGTCGAAGGCGAGACCGTGCTGGCCTATACCGATCCGCAACTGGACGAAAAGGATGGCGGCGCTCGGAAGTTGATGGAAGCCGGCCAAAAGAAGATGCTGACCGGCGGCTCCATATCGCTTCAGTCCGAAAGCCATCCGGTGGAGTTCCGAAAAGTAGAGATGCTGAAGTTGCCCGATTGATTACACAGCCGCGTACCACGCATCCGTCAGACGGCGGAGCCGTGCCGCCTCGTCGGGGTGCCGGGTGGCCAGGTTGCGGCTCTCGTTGGGATCGGCCTTGAGGTCGTAGAGTTCAGCCGTGGCGTCCGGCGCGACCGCGCGGTTCGGCAGACAGAGTTTCCATCGGCCGCTCACACACCAGCGCCATTGGAGGTTCCTGGCGGGGTTGTGGATGTCCACCGCATCGTGCGAGTACACGGCGCCGAAGACGGCCTCTCGGGCGCTCAAGGCTTTCTCGTCCAGCAGGTTCACCCCCTGCATCCGGGCCGTCGGTTCCAGGCCGCACGCCGCCAGGATGGTCGGGGCAAGGTCGATGCTGCTCGCGACGGCCTTGTCGTCGCGGCGTGGTTTCACGCGGCCGGGCCAGCGGACCATGATGGGCGTTCGCACGCCGCCGTCGAAGCGCGACTGCTTCGACCGGGGAGCGTGGCCTGACGAGTTCGGCTGCTGGATCCATCCGTTGTCGCACACGTAGAGCACGAGGGTGTTGGCCGTCAGCCTCTTGGTGTCCAGGTAGTCGAGCAGTTGGCCGACCGTCTCGTCGAACCACTCGCACATGGCCCGGTAGCGGGCAATGTGCATCGAGGTCGTCTTGCCCTGATACTTCGCCAGCAGCCGCTTGGGCGGGTTGTGCGGCGAGTGCGGCAGGAAAGGGGCGTACCACACGAAGAACGGTTTCTCGCCGGCGGCGTCGATAAAATCGGTGATGGGCTGCATCGTCTCGCGGCCGATCTTCAGCCCCGCGTCGCCGTGCCGGCCGCCGCGCTTCGGGTCGCCGTGCGTCATTCCGTGGGTGAAGCCGCCGCGGCTGTGGTTGCCCAGCCACCACTTGCCCGTCTGGAGGCTCACGTAGCCCCGCTGCTTGAGCAGTCTCGGCAGCGTGGGCACTCGGTCGATGTTGGAGATGACCTCCTCGCGCAGTTTCAGCCGCTCGGGCGGCCAGCCTCGCTTGCCGCCGACCTGCGGCGGATCGTTCGACGTGATACCGTTCTGGTGCGGGTGCAGCCCCGTGATGATCGACCCCAACGACGGGCAGCACAGCGGCGCCGTCACGTAACTGCGAGGCAGCACCAGGCTCTCGGCGGCCAGCCGGTCGAGCCGCGGCGTGCGGATCGTCGGGTGGCCCATGAAACCGTAGTCGCCCCAGCCCTGGTCGTCGGAGATGATGAGGACGACGTTCGGCGGCCGCCCGCCGCCGTCCGGCGCCGCTGCCGAGGCAAGGCGCTGGGCGGCGAGCGCCCCCGAGAGGGCAGCGCCGCACCCGAGAAACGTCCGCCGGTTCAGCCGGCATGACCGGGCCTCGCCCAGCATCGGTTCTGACGGCATCGTCTCTCCTCCACGGTTGTATTCGCCTCGCGCACGCCGGCACACATTGTGCACGCTGCAGCCACAAGAGTCAAACCGCCAGCACGGTCTGCGTGCATTAACGTTGTGGCGGCCACAGAGCGTTGTGGAATTAAGGGCGCCGGGTTCCGTGGAGGCTCACGGCTGGGGCGGCGGGTCGGCGGCCGGAGGCGGCGGGTCGTCACCCGTCGGCGCGGCAGGTGTGGCCGGGGCGGGTTCATGAGGTGTCAGGATAACGTCGTCGGCGGCCGGGGCCTGTGCGGTGGCCTGTGCGTCGGCGGGCGCCGGTGCGGGTGCCGGTGCGGGGGCGGGCGCCGGGGCCTTGCGATAATCTTTCGGCATGGGCTCCGGCACGATCTTCAGGAGCCGCTCGATGATGTTCTCGGGCGTGATGCCATCGGCGTCGGCGTTGAAGTTCGTATACAGGCGGTGCCGAAAGACGGGTCGCGCGATGGCGCGGACGTCGTCGCAGGTCACGTTGAGGCGTCCGTCGAACAGTGCGCGGCTCTTGGCGCCCAGGATGAGGTACTGTGCGGCCCGTGGCCCGGCCCCCCACGTGAGCCACTCGTTGATGAACTGCGGCGACTCCGGCGTGTTGGGGCGCGTGGCGCGGCCGAGGTTGACGGCGTAATCGATGACGTGCTCGGAGACGGGCACGCGGCGGACTATTTTTTGGATGCCCAGGATGTCCTTGCCGCCCAGAACGAACCGCAACTGGTAGTTCTGCTCGGACGTGGTGGTGCGGACGATGGTGCGTTCGTCGTCGCGCGTGGGGTAATCGACGTTGACCATGAACATGAACCGGTCGAGTTGGGCCTCGGGCAGCGGATACGTGCCCTCCTGCTCGATGGGGTTTTGCGTCGCCAGGACGAAGAACGGGAGGTCCAGTTTGTAGGTCTTGCCGCCGGCGGTGACGTGATATTCCTGCATGGCCTGGAGCAGGGCGGCCTGTGTCTTGGGCGGTGTCCGGTTGATCTCGTCCGCGAGGATCATGTTCGAGAAGACCGGCCCCTGGATGAACCGGAACTCGCGCTTGCCCGTCGTGCGGTCCTCTTCGATGACGTCGGTGCCGGTGATGTCCGACGGCATGAGGTCGGGCGTGAACTGGATGCGGTTGAACTTCAGTTTCAGCACTTGCGCGATGGTCGAGATGAGAAGGGTCTTCGCCAGCCCCGGCACGCCGACCATCAGGCAGTGGCCCTGCGAGAACATCGCCAGCAGCAACTGCTCGATGACCTCGTCCTGGCCGATGATGACCTTGTGAATCTCTTCCAGCAGGAGGCTGCGTGCCTGACTGAGTTGCTCGATGACCTTGAGTTCTTCGGGGCTGTGGGTCGATCGGTCGGCCAACTGAGACTCCCTCAACGGCGGGGATTAGGGAACGGGGAATCGGGAACAGGAAAGACAACCCGCCGCCGTTCTCCGACGCCTCTTCCCTATTCCCTGATCCCTGATCCCTGATCCCTGATGCCTAAGCGGACTTACGTAAGTCTTTTGCCGTGGCGAGAACGGCACCCGCTCGCTTACGCTCGCGGCTAGTTACACTCGCGCCCGACCAGCCACGTGAGAAAACTAGCCGCGCACGTAAGTAAGCGGCGCAACCACTTGGGCTACGAGCCCAATCAGTTGTCGCCACGGCATACACACGCAAACGTGGGCATGGCACCCGACGGCAAAAAACTTACCTGACCCCGCTTAGTGCGTCATGGCGTAGACCAGGATGTTGATGCCCAGGCGCAGCGCGTCTTTGTCCTGGTAGCCGCGGGCGTACGGATTCGGCGCACCCGACCAGCCGTTGACGAAGCCGTACGGGCTGTAGACGACCCGCAACTGGTTCTCGAGGCTGACGCCCTCGAGTGCCGGCCGGCTCATTCCCGGATGCTCGTGAAGGACAAGCGGCGTGTAGGCCACCTTCCGGATCGGGAACACGCTCCGGTACACCGGATGGTCGAGGGGGATGCGTGCCAGTTTCCGATCGGGCAGGACGCGGGCGATCTCGCGGCGGAAGGCCGTATCGAACGTCTTCCGGCCGCAGCATGCGTTCGCCATCAGCACGCCCCCGGCCGCCAGGTACCGCCGAAGGTTGTTCACCTCATCGTCGCCCAGCACGAAGTCCTTGTGCCCGGTCATATACAGGATCGGGTGCGCGAAGGCGTCGATGTTGCGAAGGTCCACGTTCTCTTTCTTGAACTGGACCTCGACCGTGGTGCTGGAGGCCAGATGCTTCAGCAGCGACGCGAGGCTTGACGGCTGGGTGTCCCAGTCGCCGTCGTGGATGATCTGGGCAATGACGAGTTGGTCGCGCGTGGGCTCGCCCGTCTGGTGATAGACCCGCTCGGTCGAGAGGAAGCGGCCGAGTTCGTACGTGGCCAGCGCGTAGGTGATGATGTTGGCGCCGATCTTGCGGGCGTCGGCCGGCAGCACTCGCTTGCCGCGCTCGTGAATGTGACCGTCCCAGCCGCAAGAGCAGTCGTATCCGCCGGTGTAAACGACCGCGGCGCGGCAGCCGATGCAGACGGCCTCCAGTTTCGGCGCGTCCTGCCAGTCGGTTTTGCCCTCCTGCTTGTAGCGAACGCTGGAGATGGGGTAGAACGACGAATACAGCGGATGGTCCGCCGGCAGCGGCTCCATCGGCCGCTTCGGGAACAGTTGCTCGACGAGTTTGCGGAACGCCTTGTCGAAGTCGGGCATCCCGCAGCACGCATCGCCCAGGATCGTCCCGCCGTCGATACAGTATTGGCGCAGTTTGGGGATGACGGCGGCAGGCACGGCGAAGGCGTCGTGGCCGGTGAAATACAGCAGCGGCAACTCCGTCGGGTTGCAGGAGAACTCGGCCAGGTCGGTGTCCACCACGCGGTAGCGGATGTGCAACTGCTGGTTGGTCCAATGCAGGAGGTTCCGCATGTCGCTGGGGTCGGTCATCCAGTCGCGGTAGGAGGACCGCTGACCGTCCTGGGTGACCCATTTGACGTCGCCCAGGATGACCTTGCCGACGAGAGCCGGCGGGCTGGGCTGGCGTTTCTTCTCGCTGCGTCTCAGCGGCGTCGCGGGCAAGGGCAGGGGAGGAAACGATTCGGCCGCCGTCCGGCGCTGCGGTTTGGCCCTCGGCGGCGGGCCGCACGACCGCGGCTTCGCGAAGGCCTCGGCCAACATCGTCTCCAGCCCCACCGCGCCGCCGGCAACGGCTACGACGGATCGAAACACACTTCTCGTCAGAAAGTCCCGCCGTTTCATCGGCTTGACTCCACTATGTGTAGCGGCGTCTATTTCGCCGCCAAACGCGATCTGCTGCAATCTGCCGCCACCCCGCCGGCGTTCCACACCCTTTTAATCGGCACAAAGCACCGAGTGGGACGCCGAAAATCGGCGTACACTATACCTGGACACACCTGCTGCGCCCGTGCCATTATACTGCCAAAAGCGTGGATTTCCTGCGAAAAAAACGGCGGCACGCGCCCAGGGTGTGTGACCACGATTTCTGGCATGGGACGATTTCCTGCGGCTTGGCCGTAGCGCCCGTACGGGCGCATCCTGGCCGGTGCCGTCGCCAACGGCCGCCCGTACGGGCGCTACTGTGGTGGTTGTAGCGCCGGGGTTTATCCCCGGCGCATCCTGGCCGGTGCCGTCGCCAACGGCCGCCCGTACGGGCGCTACAACCGCCTGCACTCGCCAAGTTTTGCGCGGTCCGTACGGACCGCGCGAAGCCACACAGACAAGCGTGAACTGTCCTAAAAGCAGAGCCGGGTCGACCCCGCGCCGGCCCGGCTCCCTGCCCGACTGCCAACGTCCTGCGGTTCAGACCTCCTGATAAGAGGGCGACCAGCCAACGCGGCTAGAGCCCGAGTTCGTCCATGAGCCGCCGCACGGTCCCTTCGATGCGCTCGGGGGTCTCGAGTTTGCCCTTGGCAATGAGTTGGCGCACCTGCTGGACCTTGTCGAACCGGATGTCGGGCATGCGGCTGACCTTCTCCAGGAATCGGAGCGTCTCGGCCATGTCCGGCGCCTCGGTCGGTGGCGGCGGGTCGGTGTGGTCGAAGGCAACGTCGCCTTCAACGTGCTGCTTGATCAACTCGCGATCGTCACTGGTCATCGTATCTGCTCCCGCTACTTCCTGCGGCGCCCGGTTTCGGAGTAGGCGTGGGTCAGCCAGGTGCCTTCCGGGTCGCGCCCCTTGGTCCACCGTCTCGACTACCTGCGTGCTTTGACCTCCCCTCACGTTTGTGGTATCGACTGTTTTGACGGTCACCTTGAGAGTTCCGCCCGTTCGGCCGAGACGCCGTAAGGTGTTGTTATTAAAGCGGTTACGGTCGCCGACTGCCTCCGAGCGGCGGGATTTCCAAAAAAATCTCCGGCGAGAATTCGGCCAAATCCGTTCACCGTTTTTGCCAAGTTGCCCAACTTAACATTTGGCCGTTTCCGCCCATACGTACGTGTTTAGCGTGTCATTCCGAGCGAGCGAAGAAAAGTCGAGTCCCGGCGCGCCGGGCTAGCCCTTTTACGGGTGACGGCGGCGGTACCCGGGCGCCCGGGCAC
>JAUVZF010000026.1 GCA_030602705.1 Planctomycetota bacterium | reverse complement strand
AGGGCCACCGGCGACGTCAACGGCCTGGACCTGACGCTGGCCGGCAACCTGGTCGCCGGGCGGCACACGCTCGGCACGGCTCGCGTTGGTGGCGACCTGATCAATGCCGCCTGGGACATCGATGGCTCGGCTGCAAGGGTCATCGTGCTCGGCACGATCAACGGTTCCGTTCTGACTTTTGACGCGAACGTCCGTTTAATCTATGCCGGCGCGATCGACAACTCCGCCATTTCGCTTGCCACGGTGAACCCGGCCGGCGCGCATGCCACGCTGGGCTTGATGTACGTCCGCGGCGTAGGCGTCAACTACTTCATCAACGTCAGCACGTTGGACGTGTGGACGATACGGCGGTTGTGCTTCGGCGCCGCGTCGGTCGGCACCGGCACCATCACCTATAATACGGCCGGCCGCACGTGGAACGCGCCGACAGGCGTGAACGTGGTCGTTGTGTGAGGGGGCAGCAGGAGGATCGCGAGAAGACCGGGCACGCTTGTGGTGTCTGTTACTGCGGGCCTGACGGCGCTACCAGATGTCGGTACGGCCGGTCGCCCTCGGCGGGCGACCGGCCTTTGGTATGTTTGTCGCGGGGGGTACGGCGTTTCGCGTGTGCGCCACCAGTTGGCTAAAGAGAACGACCTCCAATTGACGATTCACCTAACGAGCAGGGGACAAATGCCTTGCAGGTAACCTCGCGGACGGGTACGGTGGTTTACAGGGCTCACGTCTTGGCCAACGCACCTGTCGGGTACGAGGAAGTGAACCGTCTGGAAACGACTTTTCGCAACCCAGGAAGGAGTAATTCATGGCAGCCAAGAGCGATCCTGATGCAAAGGGCCAACCGCCCACCGAGCCTCAACCCACGGAGGCTCAGCCCGCTGCTGAGCAGCCCGCCGGTGAGGGGCAGAGGCAGGAGATCCGCCTGAGGATCGACGAGCGAAACCTCAACACCAGTTACGCCAACGCATTCCGCACCGACGCGACGGCCGACGAGGTTATGCTCTACTTCGGGTTGAACCTCATCAACCCCGTTGCCGCGCAGCAGGGCAAGCCGGAGTTCATCTTCCAGGTCAACGAGCGTGTCGTCATGAGTTACCGCATGACGAAGCGGCTGGCGCTGGCGCTGGCCCAGATGATTCGTCGGCACGAGGAGCAGTTCGGCGAGATCGCGCTGGACCGCACCCCGCGCGGCGGCCAGGCCGGCGCGCAGTAGAGCGACGATCGCAGACCAGGCGACCGGGCTCGCGACCGCCCGGTGAACGGCTTCGGCTTCCGTGGCCCGGTTCCGGTCTTCCTGACGTAGGCGCTTGTAATGGCACAGATGGAGGCTTCCCGGCAGCCCGGCGGTGCCGTACACTTGACCACCGCCGACGTCATCGACCGGCTGAGCCGTTTCGACGGCCCGCCGGAGCAGTTCCTCTCCAACCTCCTCGCGGTGCAGTGCCAGATCGGTCCGGCCGAATGCGGGGCGATCCTGCGGGCCGGGCGCGAACGCGGAGCGGACGTCCTGGCGGTCTATCCGCCGCTGCCGGAGGGCGCGGCGGCGCCCGTCTGGCTGGCCCAGGCCGCCGAAGCCTGCCGCACGGTCGTTGCCGGGGGCGCCACGACCGTCCAGGCGGTGCACAGCCCGGACGACCTGTACGGCCAGCCCGCCCGCCGCAGCCTCATCCTGGTGCCGCTTCGCGGGGAGCGTGCGGTTCGCGGGGTGGCGGCGTTTTACGCCGATGCCCAGGATCCGACCGTTCTGGCCGGCGTTCGCGAGCGGCTGGAGTTGACGGTCGGCCTGCTCAGCCTCTACGAGATGCGCCTGCTCCTTCAGCGCCGGCAGACGGACCTGAGGCGCCTGCGTGCCGCTATGGAAACCCTGGCCGCCGTCAACGTGCAGGAACGGTTTACCGGCATGGCGATGGCACTCGCCAACGAGGTGGCTGCGCGGTGGCAGTGCGAGAGGGTCAGCGTCGGCTTCCTCAAGGGCAGGTACGTGCATCTGCGTGCGATGAGCCACACCGAGAAGTTCAGCCGCAAAATGAAACTGGTCCAGGACATCGAAGCCGCGATGGAGGAGTGCCTGGACCAGGACGTTGAGATCCTGTATCCGGCGCCGCCGGAGGCCACGTACGTTAGCCGGGCTGCGGACGAACTCGCGAAGCATCACGGGGCGGCGATGGCGTTGAGCCTGCCGCTCAGACGAGCCGGCGAGGCCACGGCCGTCCTGACGCTCGAGCGACCGGGCGGGGAGGCGTTTACGGTCGAGGAAGTGGAGTCGCTTCGCCTGGCGGCCGACCTCTGTACGCCGCGACTGGCGAACCTCGAAGAGCACGACCGGTGGTTCGGCGCGCGGATGGCGGCTGCCGTCCGCAAAGGCACTGCGGCGGTCGTGGGGCCGAAACATACCTGGATCAAGTTGGCCGTCATCGCGGTCTGCGGATTCCTGGCGTTCATGATCTTCGCCAAGGGCGATTACCGAATCGAAGCGCCGTTCGTCCTGGAGCCGATCGAACTGCGGGTCGTGCCGGCACCGTTCGACGGATACCTCCAGACCGTTTCCACGGAGCCGAACAAAAAGGTTGTGGGCGGCAAGAGCGTGATGGCGACGCTCGAGACGGCGGACCTGCGCCTGCAACTGGCCGCCGCCAAGGCCGAACGTGCCACGTTCCTGAAGCAGGCGGCCGCCGCGAGGCGCGATTACAAAACGGTCGAGGTTCAGATCGCCCAGGCCCAGGCCGACAAGGTGGCCGCAAGCATCGACCTGATCGATTACAAAATCTCTCAGGCAAAGATCATCGCACCCATCAGCGGCGTGGTCGTCAAGGGCGACCTGGAGCGGCAGATCGGCGCGCCGGTCAAGACCGGCGACACGCTGTTTGAGGTGGCCCCGCTCGAGGCGCTGCGAGCAGAACTGTCCGTGCCCGAAGAGGACGTCTCGGACCTGGAGGTGGGCCAGGAAGGGGAACTGGCGACGGCGTCGTTCCCGGACGTGCATTTCGGGTTCGTGGTCGAGCGGATCAACCCGGTGGCCGAGGTGGCCGAGCAGAAGAACGTCTTCAAGGTGCGCGTGCGGCTGAAACGGCTGGACGGCCGGATGCGTCCGGGCCTTGAGGGGATTGCCAAGGTGGGCATCGACCGCCGCCGCTACATCTGGATCTGGACCCGCCCCATCGTTCGGTGGGTGCGGATGAAGTTGTGGATCTGAAATGAGCCTTTCCGAGCCGCGACAATGAGCCTTTCCGAGCCGTGACAATGAGCCTTTCCGAGCCGCGACCGTGAGGGAGCGGCAAGCGCTCGCCGGCGCTCGCGGCTCGGAAACGGATACAGCCATGCCGGTCGATCGTCCCACGTTCAGCGAGTCGTGGTACCGCGTGTCGAATCTGCGGCCGCGCCTCAGGTCCACCCTCCAGACGCACCGGCAGCACTACCGCGGCCAGATGTGGCACGTCCTCCAGGATCCCTCGAACAATCAGTTTTTCCGCCTGAACGAAGCGGCGTACCGTTTCGTGGGCCTCTTGGACGGCCGGCGGACCATCGCCCAGGTCTGGAACGTCTGCAACGAGCAGTTGGGCGACAGCGCCCCCACCCAGGGCGAGGCCATCCAACTTCTGGGGCAACTCTACACATCGAATCTTCTGCACGGCGACATGCCGCCCGATGCCGAGGGCCTCTTCCGGCGATACAAGAAACGCGTTACCCGCGAAGTGCAGGGGTACATGACGAATCTGCTGTTCATCCGCATTCCGCTGATTGACCCCGACCGGTTTCTGGACCGTTTTGTGGGCATCTTCGGCGTGGTCTTCAGTTGGTGGGGCCTGGTCCTGTGGATCGGGCTTCTGGCAACGGGCGTTTACTTCATCGCCGGCCGGGCGGGCGACCTCGTGAGCCGGGCCTCGAGCATCCTCGACCCCGAGAGCCTGCCGCTTCTGTACGCCAGTTTCGTGGTGGTCAAGGTTGTCCACGAGTTCGGCCACGCCTTCGCGTGCAAGAAGTTCGGGCAGGCGAGCGGCTCGGGCGGCGAGGTCCACGTCATGGGCATCATGTTCCTGGTCTTTACGCCCCTTCCGTACGTGGACGCATCGAGCGCCTGGGCGCTTCGCAGCACGTGGCACCGCGTGGTCGTCGGCGCTGCGGGGATGTTCGTCGAACTGGGCATCGCGGCGGTGGCGGCGGTCGTCTGGTCGCAGACGTCCGAGACCACCGCGATCCACGCCATCTGCTATAACGTGATGTTTATCGCCAGCGTTTCGTCGCTCCTGTTCAACGGCAACCCGCTCCTCAGGTACGACGGGTACTACATCCTGTCGGACCTCCTGGAGATACCGAACCTCGCGCAGCGGTCGAAGGAGTACCTGTACTACCTCGTGAAGCGGTATATCTGGCGGGCACGGAATCCGCGCGACCCGTCGCACACGAAGGGCGAGAAGGGGTGGCTGCTGTTCTACGCCGTGGCCTCGACGGCGTACCGCATATTCATTTCGGTGGCGATTCTGCTGTTCGTGTCGGGGTTTCTGCCGTTCGTCGGCGTCATCCTGGCCGCGGTGGCCGTTATCGCGTGGGTGATGGTGCCGATCGGCAAGTTCATTTACTATCTTATCTCAAGCGGCGAACTGATGCGCGTCCGGGCCTGGGCGGTGACGACGTCGGTGGCGCTGCCGGCACTCATTCTGGGGGGGCTCGGCCTCGTTCCGGCGCCCGATCCGTTCTACGTCAAGGCCGTGGTCGAACCCGTCGAGATGCAGATCGTCCACGTCGGCGCCGACGGGTTTCTGGACGAGTTCCTTCCCTCCGGCCGGAACGTGACGCCCGGCGGGCCGTTGCTCGCGCGGTCGGTCAACCCGATGCTCACGGCCCGGCACGAGCAACTCCTGGCGGAACGGCGGGAATTCGTCGCCCGCCGCGGGGCGGCGCTCGTCCAGGAGCCGGCAGCCGTCCAGATTATCGAGGAACAGATCGGCGCGGTGGACGAGAAACTCGACCGTATTCGCCAGCAACTGGCCAGCCTGCAGATCCGCTCACCCCTCGCCGGCATGTGGGTGTCGCCGAACATCGATCGCCTCAAGGGCGCCTACCTGACCCGCGGCCAGGCCATTGGGCTGGTGGCGACGATGGACACCCTTGTCGTGCGGGCCGTGGCGGGTCAGGACGTCGCGGGCGCCCTGATGGAAGATGCCGCCGAGCGCGTCGAGATCCGGATGGACGGGCGGCCGGACAAGCAGATCGGCGGCCGCATCAAGCAGTTCCTTCCGGCCGGCGGGGACCGGCTGCCGTCGCCGGCTCTGTCGTTCCCCGCCGGCGGACCGATTGCCACCAAGCCCGACGACCCCACGGGCACCCGGACGGCCGAACGCGTCTTCGAGATCCAGGTGACTCCCGATCCGAGCGACGACGTGCGGCTGCTGGCAGGCCAGCGTGTCGTCATCCGCTTCGACACCACCCCCAAACCGCTTCTGGCGCAGGCGAAACGCGCGTTGCTTCAGATGCTGCAGCGGAGGTTCCAGATCTGACGTGGTCCGTATTCCAAGCACAACGTGGCGAACGCTGGCGCAACGTACGCCCGACAAGCCGCTGCCCAGGGGCGTGGATGCGGCCTGGGACGCCGCCGTCGGCATCGCCAAGGCCTTCGTGCCCCGTCGCATGCGGTTCCTGCGCCGGGCCGACCGGGTGCTGGCCCTCGAGAAGGAGTACCGGGACCGCGGTTCCGGGCGGCTGCGCGAAGCCGCTGCCGAGATGCGCGATCGCTACCGGCGCGGCGGCGACACGGACGAGATCCTGGAGCACGCGTTTGCCCTGGTCCGCGAAGTGGCCCGGCGCGAAACCGGCATGAGCATCTTCCGCGTTCAGGTGGCCGGGGCACTGGCGCTGGAGGCCGGCTGCATCGCCGAGATGGCCACCGGTGAGGGCAAGACCCTCGCCGCAACCCTGCCCGCCACCATCGAAGGATGGCGCGGAAAGGGCTGCCACATCGTCACACACAACGATTACCTGGCCACACGCGACGCCGACTGGATGGGTTCGATCTACCGGTTCTGCGGGCTGCGGGTGGCGGCCATCGAGCAGGGCATGCAGTCGCCCGATCGCCGTGAGGCCTATCAGGCCGACATCACCTATTGCACGAACAAGGAGGTGACGGCCGACTTCCTTCGCGACCGCCTGTCGCTGGGACGGCTTCAGGGGCTGCCGTCGGTCCTGATGGCCAAGATCGCCGAAGGCGCCGGCAGCGGCACAGACCGGCTCGTTCAACGCGGGCTGCACTTCGCGATCGTCGACGAGGCCGATTCCATTCTCATCGACGAGGCCGTCACGCCGCTCATCATCTCCGGCGAGGCGCCCAACCCCGAGCAGGTCGAAGCCTTCCGCCAGGCGACCTGCCTGGCGGCCCAGTTGGATCCGGCGCGCGACTTCCGCGTGAACCAGCGGTACCGCGAAGTCGACTTGACGCCCGCCGGCAAGGACCGGCTTGAGGAACTGGCCGACGACCTGGGCGGCGTGTGGGCCGGGGCGCGACGCCGGGAGGAACTCGTCACCCAGGCCCTGACCGCTCGCGAGTTCTACCTGCGCGACAAGCAGTACATCATCGACGAGGAGGAGAAGGTCGTCATCGTCGACGAGTTTACCGGCCGCCTTATGCCCGACCGCGAATGGCGCGACGGCCTGCACCAGGCGGTCTCGGCCAAGGAACTGGTCGAGGTCCAGTCGCCCAAGGACACGTACGCCAGGGTCAGTTTTCAGCGGTTCTTCCGTCTCTACCGCAAACTCGCCGGCATGACGGGCACCGCCGCCGAGGCTTGGCGCGAGTTCTGGCAGATTTACCACGCGCCGGTCGTCACCATCCCGACGAACCGGCCGTGCATCCGGCAGGTGCTGCCCGACCGCGTGTACGCGACCCAGGGCGCCAAGTGGAAGGCCATCGTCAAGGAGATCCGGCGCCTTCACGAAACCGGCCGGCCCATTCTCGTCGGCACCCGCAGCGTCCGCGCGAGCGAGCACCTGAGCCGCCTTCTGACGGACGCCGGCCTGGACCATCAGGTTCTGAACGCCGTCCGCCACCGCGAGGAGGCTCAGGTGACCGCCGCCGCCGGCCAGCCCGGAAAGATCACCGTCGCGACCAACATGGCCGGCCGGGGGACCGATATCAAACTGGGCGCCGGCGTGGCGGACCTCGGCGGCCTGCACGTTCTGGCTACCGAACGTCACGAGGCCGGCCGCATCGACCGGCAACTCTTCGGCCGAAGTGCCCGCCAGGGCGACCGCGGTTCGGCCCAGGCGGTCGTCAGCCTCCAGGACGAACTCGTCCGCCGCCACGCGCCGCACCTGTCGGCGTCGCTTCGGAAACGCTACGGGCGGACCGAGCGTGAAGTCGGCGGTCCCGTCTCGCGCCACGCCTTCAACGCCGCCCAGCGGCGGGCCGAGCACCTCAGCCTCGCCCAGCGAAAGGGTGTCTTGCGGGCCGACGATTGGCTCGACGAGTACCTCGGCTTCGCCGGCGCCGAGCAATAGATGTCCGCTGTCCTGTCCGCTGTAGCCTTGGCGAAGGCGGGAAGGCGGGCGCGTGTCACCCCATGCCTTCGTCCTTGAAGGCCAGGGCCCCTGTCGGACAGGCCGCGACGCATTCGGCGGCGGCTACTTTCAGACCCTTCGCAATGGTCTCGTTGAAAGGAACGCCGACCCGCACATCGAAGCCGCGGCCGATAAACGTCAGACCGAGCGCCTCGCCCTTTCGCGCCGCCACCTGGATACACAGGCCGCACGAGATGCACTTGCCGGGCTCCTGCACGACGTCCGGGTGCGCGACGTGCAGTTCGAACGGCCGCCGCGTCCCGCTGTGGCGGGTCGGTTTGGCGCCGAGCGCAACGGACCATTTGCGCAGAAGGCAGGTGTCGGCCTTGCGGCAGTCGCAGTGAAGGCACCGCGGCGCCTCGCGGCGGGCCTCGTCGGATGTAAAGCCTGCCGCCTCGCCGCCGGAAGGAACGACGCGGGCGTCGAGGCTTGCGGCGGCGAGCATTGCCGTCATCTCTTGCTCAGTGGGGCGGCCCAGGCGCGTCGTAAACGGTCTTTCCGGTGCGACGACGGGGCGGCCGGCCAGGTGCTGGATGATGGAACGGGCGGCGGCTTTGCCGTCGGCGACGGCCCGGACGGCCATCCGGCGGGGCTGGAGGGCATCGCCTGCGGCGAACACGCCGGCCGTCGGTGTCTCGAAGGTCTGCCGGTTGACCTTGAGGCCCTTCTCGGCCGCTTCGAGGCCGAGTTGCCCGGCGTTGCCTTCCGCCGTGCGGCCGCAGGCCACGAGGACGGCGTCGAAATCGCGAGCCAGTTCGACGATGGCAACATTGCGTCCGACCCTGGTGCTGCCGCGGAACTCGGCGCCGAGTTGCTCGATGAGGGCGAACTCGGCATCGAGGACGCTGCGCGGCAGGAGGTCTTCCTCAACGCCGTAGCGGAGCATGCCGCCGGGCGCTTCGCGATCGTCGAAGAGCGTTGCGCCGTGTCCTTCCTGAAGCAGGCGCCATGCGGCGGCCAGCCCCGCCGGCCCGGCGCCGACGATGGCGACGTGCTTGCCCGTGTCGTGTTGGCATGCAGGCAGCCACGGAGCGGCCGACGCCAAGTCGGTTTCGGCGGCGTGGCGGTGCAGGAGGCGGATGGAGACGGTGGCGTCGTGCCGGGCACGGCGGCAGCCTTTTTCGCATGGGGCCGGGCAGATGCGGCCGAGCGTTGCGGGAAGGACGAGCGCACTTCGGGCCGTTTCGGCTGCTGCGGCGTCGCCGGCCGCCGTCTGGCGGATCATGCGCGGGATGTTCATCTGCGCCGGGCACACGGTCTGGCAGGGGGCGATGCAATCGGCCGGATGGTCGGAGAGCAACAGTTCGAGCGCCGTCCGCCGGGCCTCGCGGACCTCTTCCGTCTGGCTCTCAACAATCATCCCCTCGGTGGCCCGCGAGCCGCAGGAGGCCACGAACCGGTCGGGATTCTTCACCTTGACGACGCACACCATGCAGGAGGTTGACGGCTCGCAGCCTTCTCGTAAGCACAGCGTCGGGATCTCGATGCCGAGTTTGCGTGCGGCATCGAGAATGGTGGCGCCTTCGGGGACTTCGACATCCTGGTTGTCGATCACCAGTCTCGGCATTATCGACCATTCCTTTTAACCGCAGAGAACGCAGAGACCGCGGAGGGTAATTGAGAAGCGTGCAGCCATGAGCACACGGTCTGCGCGTGGTTACTCCTTCAGTCCAAGGACGAACCGCTTAATGCCCGTCTTGAGCATCCTCACGTTAAAATTGATGATAAGCCCCACTCTGCATCCGGACAGTTTCAAGTACGAGAGAACCTGGGCTTGGTGAACCGGGTTCCACTGCTCGACCGCTTTGACTTCTACCACCACTTGCCCTTCGACCAACAGGTCGATTCGGTAGCCGCAGTCCAGCGTAACGTTCCGGTACTTGACAGGCAGTTCCTTTTGCCGCTCGACCTTGAACCTGCGCCGAATCAGTTCATAGGCGAGGCATGCTTCGTAAGCGGACTCAAGCAGCCCCGGACCGAGTTCGCGATGAACGTCCATTGCCGCGCCGATGATGGCCTCTGTTATCTGGTTGAGTTCCTCGTTCATCGCCGACACCTTTGTATCAGGCGGTTTTGCTGTTGCCCGATTCTTTGCCGTTGCTCTGCGTTCTCTGCGTTCTCTGCGGTTAGATGGTCCGTCCTCACGTCACCTCCACGGCATCGACGGTGCAGACCTGGCGGCAGGTGTCGCAGCGGACGCATTTGTCCTCTTGGATCTCGTGCTGCTGGTACGGCTGCATGGCGATCGCCTCGCTCGGGCAGTGCTGGGCGCACAGCGTGCAGCCGATGCAGTCGTCGGTAATCGAGTAGGTGATGAGGGCCTTGCAGCGTCCGGCGGGGCAGCGGCCGTCGATGTGGGCCTCGTATTCATCGCGGAAATACTCGATCGTCGTGAGGACCGGATTCGGCGCCGTGCTGCCGAGGCCGCAGAGACTGGCCTTCTTAACGTACCGGGCCAGTTCCTCAAGTTCCTCGATATCGCCTTTCTTGCCCTGGCCCTCGCACAGGCGGTCCAGGATGTCGAGCATCCGGCGCGTGCCGACGCGGCAGGGCGTGCACCGGCCGCACGACTGGTCCTGCGTGAACGCCAGGAAGTAGCGGGCGATGTCGACGATGCAGTCCTTGTCGTCGAGGACCACGAGGCCGCCCGAGCCCATCATGGCGCCGACCTCGGTCAGCGCCTCGTAGTCCACAGGGATGTCGGCCAGGCGCTCGGGGATGCATCCGCCCGAAGGGCCGCCTATCTGTACGGCCTTGAACTTGCGGTCTCCCGTCATGCCGCCGCCGATCTCCTCGACGATCTCGCGGATCGTGACCCCCATGGGCACCTCGATCAGGCCGCCGCGCTTGACCTTGCCGGCCAGCGAGAAGACCTTCGTGCCTTTGCTGTGGTCGGTGCCAAGTTCGGCGAAGGCGGCCGCACCGTTTCGGATGATCCACGGCAGCAGGGCAAGCGTTTCGACGTTGTTGACGAGCGTCGGGCAGTCCCAGAGGCCGCTCTCAACGGGGAAGGGCGGCCTGAGGCGCGGCATGCCGCGGCGGCCCATGATCGATTCCAGCAGGGCCGTCTCCTCGCCGCACACAAACGCGCCGGCGCCTTGCATGATCCGCAGGTGCAGCCGCCGCCCGGTGCCCAGGATATCGTCGCCCAGGAAGCCGCGCTCGGTCGAGCGGCGGATGGCCTCGCTGACGCGGCGGACGGCCAGCGGATACTCCGCCCGGATGTACAGCACGCCTTCCTCGGCGCCGACCGCCGTGGCGGCAATCGCCATGCCCTCCAGGACGCGGTACGGATACGATTCGAGGATCATGCGGTCCATGAACGCGCCGGGGTCGCCCTCGTCGCCGTTGCAGACGACGTACTTCTTGTCGGCGTCGGCGCGGCGGACGGCCTGCCACTTCAGGCTCGTCGGGTATCCCGCGCCGCCGCGGCCGCGCAGGCCCGAGACGCGCACCTCCTCGATCACCTCGTCGGGCGAGCGGCTCGTGACGCACCGCTCGAGCGCCTGGAACCCGTCGCGGTCGAGGTATTCGTCGAGGTTCGTCGGCTGCACACGGCCGGAGTGCTGGGTGGCGATGTGCTTTTGCGGTCCGAGAAACTCGGCGATCGGCGGATCGCGAACATCGACGGCGTACCGCTGGAGGGGTTTCCACGCCTCGTCGGTCAGAACCTGGTCAAGGAGCCGCGAGACGGTCTTGCCGGCCCGTGCGAGGTGTCCGTGCGGCCGGAAATGACGGAGCACGATCGCCTCGGCGTCCTGCGGCGCGACGTTGGCGTACAGGGCAGGGGGGCGGCCGGGCTCGGTTACGGTGACCAGAGGCGTCAGGTACGTCATGCCGGTACAGCCGACGCCTTTGACGACGGCCCGCGCGCCGGTCTCGGCTACGGCGTCCTGGAGTGCCTCGTACACGTAGCCGCTGCCGCGCGCTATGCAGCAGGTGTCCAGGGTGACGCGGATCTCTCCCGCCGGCCCGGCGGCTTCGGCTCCGGGTTTCGCCGGGCCGCCCTCGCCGTGGCGGCGGTCGGCGCGGCGCTTCTCGGATTCCAGGAAGTCGTGGATGACCTGCCCCGTGCGCTCGGGCGTCAGGTGGCCGTAGGTAAGGTCGCCGATCTGGGCGACCGGCGCGAGCGTGCAGCAGCCGAGGCAGGCGACCTTCTCGACCGTGAAGAGACCGTCCGGGTCGGTGTCCTCGCCATCCGGGACGCCGAGGTGCTTGAGAAAGGCATCGTGGATCACCCCTGCGCCCTGGACGTGGCAGGCGGTTCCGATGCAGACGCGGATCAGGTGTTTGCCCATCGGTCGATGGCGGAACTGCGTGTAGAACGTGGCAATGCCGACGATCTGGGCGGGGGCGATCTCGGTCAGACGGCAGACGCGGCGCAGCGCTTCGGTGGGCAGGTAGCGGTAGCGGTCCTGGATGGCCTGGAGGATGGGGATGGCGGACTCCGGGCCGCGACCGATTCGCTCGACCGCCTCATCCACGAATGCCAGGTCAAGATCGTCTGCCGTCTGGGTCATGGTTTCTTTGCCTGTGTGGTGGCGAGGCATACCTCGCTCTTACGAACTGCCACCCCGCCTTGCCAGGCGGGGCTAGTCAATAGCCAAATACCCCCGCCTTGCCGGGCGGGGCTGGTCAGTTACCCCGCCTTGCCGGGCGGGGCTAGTCTAATCTGGCCCTGTCAAAGACGTTCGTTTCTTTCCGATGCAGAACAGGTGTTTCTTGCCGTGCAGGTAAAGGCGTCCGTCGAGAAAGGCGGGTGACGAGTGCGACTTCTCGCCGAGTTCGGCTTTCGCTACTTCCTTGTAGCCGCCGGCGGTGATGAAGATGCGCATCACGCCCTTCTCGTCCATCAGGTAGAACTTGTCGCCGACCAGGCCGGGCGACGACATGAAGATGGCGTCGATCTCGTGTTCCCAGAGCAGTTTACCGTCGGCGGCGGCATAGCAGGTCAGGAGGCCGTCGGTGGTCACCAGGAGCACCACTTTGCCGTCGGTCACGGGGCTGACGATGTCCGGCAGCCCGTCCTCGGCGGTCCAGGTGATGCCGGTTTTGGTGATGTCGCCGGAGCCGCCCGTCGGGATGGCGGTTAACTGTGCCCCCGTGTTGACTGTAAAGGCCGTGCCGGAGTGGTAGACGGGCGAGGGGGCCACGTCGCCGTCGAGGACCTTGGCCCGCCACAGTTCCTTCCCGTCGGCGGGGTTGTAGGCGATGACCCACGGGCAGCCCACGGTGATGAACTCTTCGCGCTTGGCGGTGTGGGCGAGGATGGGCGTCGCCCAGGAACTCGAGACGGGCCGCTCGGTTCGCCAGGCCGTCTTGCCCGTCATCAGGTCGAGCGCCAGCAGGTATGACAGCGGCTTGCTCGGCGTGCCCTGGTCCACGAGCACGAGGAGGGTGCTGCGGTAGATATTGAGCGACGAGGCGTAGCCGTAGGAGTTCTTGAACGCGCCGAGGTTGCGGACCCACCGCTCTCGGCCATCGACGTCGAAGCATGCGATGTCGGCGTTGGCGAAGATGGCGCAGACGAAGCGGCCGTCGGTCGCACAGGTGGGGCAGGCAAAGCCGGTATCCGCGAGGATTTCGGGGGGGTCGGTCATGCGGCTGGCGGGTGTCGAGACCGGTTTCTGCCAGAGGAGTTTACCGTCGGCGGCGCTGAAGCAGTACACCTCGCGTTTCTGCTCCGTCGCGCCGGAGAGGAAAACACGCTTCCCCCACACGACGGGCGAGTTCTCGCCGGGCAGCGGCACGGGCGTCTTCCAGAGGATGTTCTCGCCCGTCTTGCCGTTCCAGGTGGTGGGGATGTTCGTGTAGGCGCTGTGACCGGAACCGTCCGGCCCGCGGAAGCGCGGCCAGTGTTTGCGGATCTCTTCGCGGCCGGGCGGGGCCTTGACGGCAACCGCCTGACCGCCGTCCGGTGCTTCGCCGTCCGGTGCGCCGCCGTAGTACGCGACCACAAAGACGCCGCCGGCGACGAGCGTTACCGCGATGACGGTCACCGCCCACCGTGCCGCCTGGGCGCCGATGGCGGGCTTGCGCTGATCGGCGCGGAGCGGCGTCGGCAGACGTTTGCGGCAGGCGGCGGCAAGGCCCGCGCCGGCGATGAAGACGACCAGGCCGGCCAGGAGCAGGTACCCGCCGGTCTTGGTGAACGCTCGGCGGCCGAAGAAGCCCTGGCGCAACTCGAGGTCTCGCCGCCGGATGTCTTCGCGAATGACCTTGCGGTCCTCGGGGTCCGAGACCTTGAGCAGCGCGTTTCTCAGGTTGTTGAGTTCCTCGGATTCATCGAGCCCCACCGTCGTTCTCTGGAAGTGTGCGACGGCAAGCGTGATGCCGACCAGCAGGCAGAACGTGCCGGCCACGATGGCGGTTCCCACGGCCGCCTGGTATCGGACCCGGGCCAGTTCGTCCTGGCGGGCCTGCTGGGCATCGTTGGTCTTGTCGGCGTCGGTCGGTTTGTTGGCGTCGGCGGTCATGGCGTTGTCGGTTCACCCTTGAGTGTTTTGAGTCGCTTCCGTTCAACCGGGCAGTATTTGAAACATCGGCCGCACGAGAGGCACGTGGCGCGGTCGGGCTCGTAATCGGTCCGCGTGCGATAGACCGACAGGTGGATGAGTTTCACGGCGACGACCAGCCCGACCCAGACGCCCAGGAGCGTGCCGCCGATGTCGAAGCGGCCGCGGATGGCGCCGGCCTCGGCGTAGAGTTCCTCTCGCGGCCGCTGCGTCTTGTAGAACGCGTCGCTGATGTCGTCGGTGCCCGTGATTTGGCCGGTCTCCTCGAGGCGGACGCGCTCGGCCTGCTGCACGGTGAAGTGCACGCGCGAGAACGGTTCGCCCAGGTACCGTCCGAAGCAGCCGCCGCCCGCCAGCAGCAGCGGGACGAGGATCAGCAGGAGTGCGAGGCGGCGGCGGTCGATCAGGCGGTCGGGGCGCGGCAAGTCGGTCGTCGGTTTTTGGATCGCGCCCAACGGGCAGGAATCTTCGCACAGCGTACAGTGGACGCACTCGTCCGGCGTGATCGTGACGTGCCACTTCGATGCGCGCGACAGCAGCCGCAGCATCGCCCCGTACGGACACAGCCACCGGCAGTACGGCCGCGCGATAAAGAGGCCCACCAGCACGAACCCCGCGCCGAGGATCAGCATCCCCATGCTGCCGCCGAACGCTTCCATCATGGCATTGGGGCGCGTGAAGGGAACCAGGCGGAAGATCGCCACAAACGGATCGTACTCGCAGATGAGAAACGCCGCGCCTGTGGCGGCGAACAGCACCGCCGCGCCAAGGTACACGTAAGCCAGGAGTCCCAGCCCGTGATCCAGCCACGCCGGCACGCGAACCGGCCGCACCGCAACGATGTCCTGGAGCGCCCCCAGCGGACACACGGCCGCGCAGAACGTTCGTCCGAACAGAAGCGTGACCGCCAGCGGAATCACGAAGAACGCGACGGCCGTAAACGGTATCGCGTATCCGTTGTCCAACAGCGCAAGGACCACGTTCTGGATGGCGCCGATGGAGCAGATGCAACCGCCGCGATAGAACCCGAAGTACACAAGCGAGGCGGCCATCAGCACCCACAGCGCCCGCCGCGACCGTGCACGGAGCGCCAGGTACGACGCCAGCGCCAGCGCTGCCGCGAGGGCGGCGACGTCGAGGTACTCGAGCGCATCGGAGGCCGCCGGCGGGACTTCAAGCGGCGGCAACTCGTACCCGCTCTTGAACTTGGGCAGCGCGAAACGCTCGGCCCCAAGCGCCGACGCCGCCGGCATCAGGAAGAGGGCCACGAGAATGGGCACAGAGAGTCTCAAACTTAGTGGTCCTCGCCTTTCAGGAGGTAGGGGTGGTTGGCAGGCACGCGCTGAAACGCATCCGACGGGCACGCTTCGGCGATGGAGCACTCGTTGCAGTTCACGCAACGGTCGTGCATGACCTGGAGGAAGAGCGACCCGTTGCCGAAGTTGTTGCATCCCTTGATGCACTTGCCGCACCCGATGCACAGTTCCTCGTCGATGGTGTACTCGTAGTGTGGTCCTTCGATCCAGCGCCGCTTGATGGCCTCGGTCGGGCACAACTGGCTCTCGACGGCAGGCGCCTCGATGCCGGCTTCCGGCTCGAAGCCCGGCGAGAAGTAGGCGAAGCACAGGTCGCAGTAGCCGCACAGTTTGAGCGCGTGGACGCACGTGACCGCGCTCGGGTCCAGCACGCAGTACGTCGCGCAGTTGCCGCACTGGATGCACTTTTCCGGATCGATCTGCCAGACCGTTCCGTCCGAGCGCCCTTTTGCAGCCAGGGTGGCCGCCGTCCCGGTCACAACTGCTGCGCCGGCGGCCAGACCGCCTTTGCGGAACAGGTTGCGGCGGGTGGTCTTGTTGTTGGTGGTGTTGTCTGTCGGCATCGTTACGCGCTCCCCTTCGGGTCGCGGCTAAAAGGTGCTGCCTGGCATCCCGGCGCCGTGCGCGACCGGCCTGCCGGGCGGGTCGCGGCTAAAAGGTGGGACGGATTGGCCCATCACGGTCGAGGACGTTGCGGGCCATCAACGCCTGCGGCAGGCAGCACGTTGAGAGCCGGAGGCATCCACGGCAGATGCCGCGGTTGGTGCACTTCCGGCCGGCCTGGACGGGGCCCGTGCCGGCCTGCCTCTTCACCAGGCGGCCTCCCAGGAGTCCCAGCGCACCCAGGACGGGGTACCGCACGAGGCTGCGCAGGAAGTTGCGCCGCCGCTCGGGCCGGTCCCTGTGTCTGGTCATGCGCTACTCCTTCCAGCCGTCTGCTGTCGCGGATCTGTTATCTGAGATTTCAAATCCTGAGATTTCCAATCTCAGATTTCAGATTCAAGATCGCTTTTTCACAAAGATGCGCACCGCGCGCCGCTTGGGGTCGAGCACCAGGATTCGCCCTTTCGCGTCCACCGCCAGGTCCAGACCCACGGTGCCGTCGGCGAAGTCGGCGGGCGCCGCCACGACGCTCTTGAAGTTCCCCTCGTCATCGTGCACCTTGACGCGCGGCAGGCCTTTCTCGCTGGTGATGAAGTTGCCGTCGGCGTCGATGGCCAGGTGCGTCGGGTTGCAGCATCCGCAAAAGCCCTCGACCTTCATCGAGAACTTCCCCCACGCGAAGCGAAACGCACCGTCGTACGTGTAGCACTCCACGCGCCGCCGGCCGGGGTTGACGAGCCACAGCATCCCTTCCGGCCCGAGGGCCACGTCGAAGTACGGGCTTGGCACAACGAGACCCGGGGCATGTTTCGCGGCATCTTCCTCGCCGATTCGCTTCAACAACTTCCCCGACGTATCGTACCGCAGCAGCACCCGGTTGCCGGCGTCGGCCACGAACACGTCGGCCTCGCCGACGGCCAGACTCGTCACGTATGCTCTCTCGCCCAGGCCCTTCCATGCGGCCGCGCGTTTGCCCGATGCGTCGTACACCTCGACGTGGTCTTTCATCCCGACGTAAACCGTGCCGGTCTTGCCGAGGGCGATACAGTGCGGCTCGCCGCCCGTCTCGAACTGCAAGACGGGTTTGCCGGCGGGGTCGAAAACCCGAACGCCCCCGTCGCCCGCGACGAACAGGCGCCGGTCTGCGCCGACGGCGATGGCTTTCGGCTTCATCATGCCGGTCGGCACGGATGCCGCCTGCTCGTAGTGGATGAGCGCCGGATCGACCTTCTTGAGTTCCGAGAGGTCGTACGTGAACTCCGGCCCCAGGCCGCTCGGTTTCCACTGAGCCATGTCCGCTACTCCCGGCCCGCCTTGCGCACGTCCAGGCAGACCAGCCTCTTCAGATCTCGAACGAGAAGCCGTCCGCCCGCGATGGCCAGCGGCGCCCACGTCTCGTGCCCGTCGAGCACCTTGGCCCGGGCGAGCGGTTTGTAACCTTCGGCCGTGGCCTCGGCCAGCGTCAAGAGGCCATCATCGTCCATCACGAAGAGCAGCCCATCGGCGATCATGTACGAGCCAAGACCGAACCGGTTCGCCCGCCCGCTTGTCCAGAGGTGTTTGCCCTCCAGGTCCATGCAGATGAGTTGCTCGCCGAGCGGCCGCGCCTCCTTCGGAAGAACGCCGAAGATGTGTCCGTTGTAGAACAGCGGCGTCTGCTGCTCGGAACCGAACTGGCCGGACTTCTCCAGCCGCCAAACCACCTTGCAGGCGAGCCCCTCGCCTTCCTCGACGATCCGGATCATCATGCTGCCGCTGCCGTACCCGCCCGACAGCAGCACGTGCCCGCCTCCGATGACGACGGGGCTCGGAGTGTTGGCGAAACGGACCTGCCACTGGGGGCACTCCCAGAGGATGTCGCCGGCCTTGTGGCCCGGTCCGTCCTCGGCCGCCACGCCAACGACCCCGCCGCTGGCGCAGTAGATGTACATTCGCCAGGATCCCAAGTCCATCGGGATGATCGAGGAATGGGTCATCTTCCAGCCGCGACGGTTCGGCGTCTTCCAGGCCACCACCCCGTCGGACTCGCACTCGACGGCCATCATCAGGACATCTTTGCCGGCCGGCGCAAGGATGGCCCGGCCGCCGTCGATCAGCGGGCACTGGCCGGCGTACCACTTCGGCACCGTGGCCCCGTACTCCTTCACGAGGTCGATGCCCCAGCGGAAGTCGCCCGTCTCGGCATCCACGCACATCACGTGGCAATTCGGGCCGAACGTCACCACAGACCGGTCGGTCACGGCCGGCACCGTCCGCGAGATGCCGTGATCGCTGACGATGGGGATCTCGTACCATCGCCGCCAGATCTCGGTGCCGTCGGCCAGCGACAGACACCGCAGCGTGTCGGCCTCCTTCGTTTCATCGTAGTCCAGAAGGTACACGCGGCCGCGGTTGACCGCCGGCCCGGCGTACCCGATGCCTACGGGGATGCTCCACAGCGCCTTCGGCCCGCCCTGCGGCCACGTGCGGGCCAACCGGACGGACTCCGTGCTGACGGCGTCGTAGCGGGCGCCGCGGAAGCGCGGCCAGGAACCGCGCAGGTCGGCCGGTTTGCCGTCGCCGGCCTGGAAGTGGCCGGGGAACGAGACGTCGACCCGCCGGATTCCGCCTTCGCCCGCCACCTCGATCCGCCTCTTGAGATCGTACGCGGGGGTGGCCCTCAGCCACAGCGTCACCGACAGGACGCCCGCAAGCGCCAGTGTGACCGGAATCGCTCTCAGAAGAAACGCCTTCATGCGGCTCCTCGCAAAAAAGGGTCAGCCCCCGTCTCGGAAGGGCCTGACCCCGTTTCGCTTCCGCACCATCGTACCCCCAGACCTCCGCGAAATCAACCCGTGCGGCCCGGTGCGCGGGCTCTCCCGGAAGATTGAACCCGCCGGCCGGCTATTCGTTACGCAGTGCCGCCAGCAGCGGGCCACGAAGCGCGAACCGCGTGGCGAGCCACGTCCACAGCACGCCGCTGCCGGCCACGACCGCCAGCGTTGCCGCCAGCGACAGGTACGGCACCGCCGCTGCTGCCGACCAGATCACCGGCGCCACGGCGACCAGGGCTGCCGCGACGCCACAGACGAGGCCCATGGCCAGAAGGCCCCAGTGCTCGGCCAGGACCAGCCAGTCGAGCGACCGTGTCCGAAAGCCCACCGCCCGCGCCAGCGCCAGTTCCCCGCGCCGTTCCAGAACGTTTCGCAGGACGACGACCCCCAGGCCGACGCTCCCCAGCAAGAGACCCAGTGCGCCGAGCGTCTGGAAGATGGCCAGGTACGTGTTCTGCATGGCGGCCAGTTCGGCCAGCCGGTCGGCCGTCGGCGTAATGGCAAGCCCCACGTCGGCGAGTTGCTTTGACAGGATCCCCGACACCTCTTTCGTGTTTTCAGGCGGCGTATCTATCAAAAGCATGCGGTAGCCGCTCTCGGACGGGAACCGCTCCAGGAACGCCTCCTCCGAGATGAGGAGCGACCCCTGAAGAATCGACCCGGCCAGCGCGCCGACGAGGCGCAGCCGGAACTC
Organism: Planctomycetota bacterium; assembly: GCA_030602705.1. GTDB lineage: Bacteria > Planctomycetota > Phycisphaerae > FEN-1346 > FEN-1346 > JAUVZF01. The sequence continues at coordinate 27,909 of JAUVZF010000026.1, read as the reverse complement.
GCGGCCACGGCCGTCGGTGTAGACCATCTCGTCGCCCACCTTCTTGCCGAGCGACCACTGGATGGTGGCGGCGTCGCCGATGGCCGGCACGACGTCCCATACGGGCCGTATGGCCGGCTGGTCGCGCTTTGCGAGCAGCATCCATGCGTTTTCGTCTTCTGCGAGCGGCCCGAGCGTCTTGGCGAACGTGAATGACTTGCGCTGCGCGAGCATCTCCGGCTGCACGCCCACCAGGCGCGGTCTCTGGACGCGGTTCAGATTCAGGCACGAGGCGTCGTCGCCTTCGTGCACACGCATCGGCACGATCTCGGTGACCCTCTGCGGCAGATCGTCCGGCAGGGCATACTGTTTGCGGCCGTCCTTGCTCAGCAGATCGTGATGGACGGGCAGCGTGGCCTGGCCCCAAAGCCGGAAGCCGCCCGTGCCCGACGACCTGATACCGGCATCTTCAACCGGCGGTCGCCGGTTCGCGCCGATGGCGACGACCAGAAACGCCCCGAACGCCACCAGCGAGATGGTTGCCAGGCTCCGGCCACGCCGCCGCGTGGCGTTCCGCAGGCCCAGGCCGACGGGCGACAGGCGCCGCCGCTCGCTCGATGCGGCCATCCGCGCGAGCGCCGCGTGGCACAGGGCGAGGCCCGCCACCAGCAGCAGCGCCCCGGCGCCGAAGAACACGCCTGCCTGGGCCCGCCCTTTGGCGGAGCCCATGACGATCAGCAGCACCGCCGCCCCGAGGGCGCACGCCAAGGCCAACCGCAAGCCCAGCAACGGCCGCACACCCAGCGGAAGCCCGACCCGCAGTTGGGCATCCGCGCCCCCCGTCAGGAGTTCGCGAGCCGGCGTCCGAGCCTGCCGTCGCAGCGTCAGCCAAATCGCGAGCAGAGCCACCATGACGCCCGCCCCGCCGCCCACCAGCAGCGTGGTGCCCGACCCGTGGTACACGATGTCCGACGCCCCGACGGCGCTCTGCCACACCGTGGCCAGACCCCAGAGAACCAGCCGCGTGTACGCGACGCCGCCGACCGTCCCGACGACGGCGCCAATGAGCGTAAGCGCCCCGCCCTCGGCCAGCATGAGCCGCCGCACGCGCTTCGCCGGGAACCCGACCGCCATCAGCACGCCCGTTTCTTCGGCCCGCTGCTCGGCGCCGAGAGCGAACAAGAGGCCCGTCAGCACCAGCGCTGCGATGATGAGGAAGAAACTCAGCCCCAGGAACAGTTGGCCGAAGTCCATGGCCTGGCCGCTTGCCGCCAAGGCCTGCTCGCGGACCGGCTGGAAGAAGAAACCGAGCGCCGCCGGACGGAGGCGGCCCAGGATGGCGCCTTCGGCATCCGCCTTGCTCATGCCCGGGAAGCGTACCGCCGTCAGGTCGCCGAAACGGTTCCTCCACATCCGCTGCCCCGCTGCTAGTGTGACAAACGCCTTGGGTGTGCCGCGGTAGTCGTCCCAATACTGTTCGTCCTTCGTCCGGATTTTATCGTAGTCAGGTTCGAAGCCTGGCCTCCAGTCACGGCAGTTATCGATGTCCGAAAGGTCCGGGAAATCGGGCGTTAGCGTGCGGTCGGCGGCCGCGCCTTCCATCGGGACGACCGCGCGGATGCGAAACGTGCTCGACTTCTCTATGAGCCGCCGCATCGGCCCGGGCACGAAGTACGTCATGGTAAGTTCGTCGCCGACCTTGGCGCGGAGGTCGTCGGCCAGCCACGTGTTGATGACGATCTCATTGTCGGCCATGTTGCCTGGAAGCAGGCCCGCGACCGATTCGCCTTTGGCCGACTCTTCGCCGGCGCTTAGCGGACCGACGGCCGTGACCATCGAGTACGGCGTCGTCCGGTCGCCTACACGGAGTTCGTTCACCAGATACGTCAGCACGCCGACGGCGGCAGGGTTGGCCTCGGCCGCCGCCTGCACCACGGGCGGGTCGAGAAAGACGCGGGTGGTGCGCAGTTCCGCCGTGTTGCGGCCGGGCACGGAGCGGACCTCGTGTTCGGCATCCGCGAGTTGAAACTTCTCGGCCAATGCGCCGGACGCGCTCGATCCCCCCTTGCCGGGCGCCGGCTCGCCCAGCAGCAGGACGTTGGCCTTGCCCGCCAGGTCGAGTTGTTCCTGGAGCCACGCCAGCGGCACGATGACGTTGTAGGGCGGCACCTGGTTGGCGGCGAGGCTGAAGCGGCCGACTCCTGAGTCGGGTGCCACGAATGCCACCGGCAGATGGAACCCCTCCGCCCGCTCGGGCTTGCCCGAAAGGGGCGCGTCGAGCGAGACGGCGGTCGGTTTTGCGAACCGTATGAAAATCCGGTCGCCCGCCCTGACGCGAAGCGCCCGTGCGCAGCGCTCATTGATGACGGCGGCGGCTTTTGCGCCAGCGGCGAGCGGCGGTTGCAGGTCGCCCATCGCCCAGAAGCCGCTATCGACGCCCAGCACCTGGACGCCGGTGACGCGGGCTGTGCCGTCCTCGCGTGCCGCCATGCCGCGCACCTGCAACACGGCGGCCGCCGGGGCGCGAACCGCGGTAGAAAGTTCCGCGGCAAGGGCGGCGCGGAAGAACCGCTCCGGCGCAACCAGTGCATGGTCCGTCTCGCCCAGCCTCGCTAGCCCCATCCGACGCAGGCTCCAGCGGACCGAGTCGCCCACCACCAGCGCCCCGACCAGAACCGTCGTGGCCACCGCGGCGCCCAGGACGACGCCCAGGTGGCTTCGCCAGTGGAACCGCAGGCTCCGCGCAACCAGTGTCCGGAGGTTCATGCTTGCCACTCCGCGCGGCGGGTCTCCGGACCCGCCGCGCTATGGGCGCGTGTGTCGTGCGCGGCGGGTCGGGAGACCCGCCGCGCGGGAGCGCTGGCGTTCATCCTGTCTGCTCCAGGCGCTCGAGGCGGCCGTCGCGAAGTTCCATCGCCCGCGCCATGTGCGCCGTCAGCGCCGTGGCGTGCGTGACGACGATCAGCGTGACGCCTTCCTCGCGGTTGAGTTCCACGAGCAACTCCTCCAGGTTCTCCGACGCCGCCCGGTCGAGCGACCCGGTGGGTTCGTCGGCCAGGAGCAGCGTCGGCTCGTTGATGAGTGCCCGCGCCACCGCCACCCGCTGCCGCTCGCCGCCCGAGAGGTGTCCCGGCCGGTACGCCATACGGTCCGAGAGGCCCACGCGCTCCAGCAACTGCCGCCCGCGCTGCTCCGTCTGCGGGCTCACCGCGCCGCCGCCGGCCATCGCGGGCACCAGAACGTTTTCCAGGGCCGTGCACTGCGGCAGCAGATGATGCAACTGAAAGACGAACCCGATGCGGCCGCTGCGGATGGCGGCCAGGTCGTCGTCGGCCAGGTGCGACAGGTCAAGGCCGTCGAGCAGCACGCGGCCGCTCGTCGGGCGGTCGAGCGTCCCGATGATGTTCAGGAGCGTGCTCTTGCCGCTTCCGGACGGCCCGACGACGGCGAGCGATTCGCCCGCCCCGACGGTCAGCGAGACATCGTCCAGCACGGTCAACCCCTCGCCGCCGGGCGTCTCGTACGTCTTGGTCACGTGTTCGAGTTTGACCAGCGCCGGTGTGTCGGCCATGGGCACCTCCATCGTAACGGCACCCGCGGTGCAAGCACCGCGGCTAACCAGGCTCGTGCCGGCACTTTATTCACGGCTCGTGATACCATAAAGAGTTCGCCGCACCGTACTCGCGGTGCTCTTGGGTCCGAAGCAGTACACGACGCCGTCCTCGCTGCCGATGACCACGCGGTCGGCCGCTACCGCCGGCGAGGCCGACACGGGCTTGCCCGTCTCGAACGACCAGACCTCCCTGCCGTCGGCCAATCGCACCATGTAGATACGCCCGTCGTTCGAGCCGACCACGACCTTGTCGCCGCAGATGACGGGCGATGAGTCCACGTCGCCGTGCGTCGCGAACGTCCAGAGGCGCTTGCCGGTCGCGCGGTCCACCGCATGGAGACGCTGATCGCGAGCGCCGATGACGACAGCGCGGTCGCCCACCGCAGGCGACGAGTAGAACGATGTCTCACCGTCGCCGTACCGCCACACGACCTTCGAGGCGGCAAGGTCGGCGCACAGGAGTTCGCCTTCGTAGTGCCCCACGTAAACTCGGCCGTCGGCCATGGCGGCCGAGCCGGCGATGTAGGCGCCGGCGTCGATCGACGCCATCTCTTTGCCGTCGGCCACGTTGACGACGTGAATCAGGGCGTCGCAACTGCCGAAGACGGTCTTGCCGGCCGAGACGGCGGCGGCCCCGTTGATGAAGTTAGCGGTCTCGAGCGTCCAGACGGCCTTGCCGCCGGCAGCCTCGACGCAGTGCAGCCGCGTGTCGTAACCGCCGACGAGGATCCACTTGCGGCTGCCGTCGGGCGATGCCGTCCAGTTGGCCGCGCCCAGGATCCTGTCGTCCGTTTCGTACTTCCACTTGAGCGTGCCGCTGGCGGCGTCGACGGCGTACAGAAACCCGTCGGAGGAGCCGACGTACACGACGCCGTCGAGGACGAGCGGCGACGCCTCAACGGTGTCGTCGGTCTTGAAGGCCCAGACCATCTTGCCGGAGGCGAGGTCGATGGCGTAAAGGTGATTGTCGTCCGACCCGACAAAGACGCGCCCCCCCGCGATGGCCGCAGACGAACGGACGGCGTCCTGTGTCTCGAACTTCCACCTCAGAGTCAGTGCGTCGGGCAGGCTGCCCTCCACGACGCTCCGCATGTCGGGGGCGCCGCGAAACATCGGCCAGTCCTGCGGCATCGGGTCGCGCGACGCCGGGGGCGCAGACGGCTCCGGACTGTCGCAACCCGCCGCCCACGCGACGAGGAAGACGCAGGCGGTCAGTGCAGCGTATCGACTCATGGCGCCGGCCTCCGAAGGTGCCTCAGTAAGTATATCAGGGCCGAGGGTCGTTCGGACAGGGCCTATCGGTGTCGGACGCGCCGCGGGCGTGACCACGGATTAGGCAAAAAGGTTCCAGGAACCTTTTCCCGCCGCCCGTACGCGCTCCAGCGCCGCCACTGTGAAGATCGCCGGATAGAGTTGCTCGAAGTACCAGAGTTTGGCGAAGTAGAGGCCGATGGGCGCCGGTTGGAAGACCGTCCCCTCGCGCGTGCGTTCGATGAGCCACGTCGCCCCTCGCTCGATAGCCGCCCCCCGAGCCGGCCCCTGAGCCAGCGCGCAGGCCGCCAGGGCCGTCTCTTCGATGGACGACGCGACACCTGCCGCGCCGCCCCACCCGCCGTCTTCGTTCTGGGCCGACAGCAGGTACGCCATCCCGCGTGCCCTCATGTGGCCGGCGACCTCGATGCCGTCTCGCTCGAGCGCCTCGAGGGCCGCCACGACACGGGCCGTGCCGTACACGGGGTTCTTGCCGCCCGGAGCGTCCTGGTTGCCGAACCAGAGAGGCACCCACGCGCCGTGCGGCGACTGCTGCCCCTTCAGATAGGCGAGCGCCCGGTCTGCCGCCGCTCGGACGCGCCGGAGCAGGTCGGGCGGCAGGTCGTCGCGCCAGGCCGTCCATGCGGCCAGTGCGTGGGCCGTGAGGTCGGGGCTGCTGCGGTCAAACGGCAGTTTGCCCCATCCGCGGCAGAAGGTCGGGATGCCGCCGTCGCGGTTCTGAAGGTCGAGGAGCCACGTGACGCCGATTTGGGCGGCCTCGCGGGCGCGCGGGTCGTCGGGCGCCAAGTGCCTGAGGGCAAGCAGGGCTCCGGCCGTGTCGTCGGCGTCGGGAACCCCGCCCGGGAGGTCGGTCCATGCCCACCCGCCCGGCGCGGCATACGTGTAGGGGTGGACGCGGCGATGCTGTTGGCCGAGGAGCCAGTCGAGAATCCGCCGGCGATCCTCAGACGGGAGCACCGTGGTAAAGTCGGGCGCGGCAGCCAGGGCGCACGTCGCGAGCGTGGTCACCCAGGTGGCAAGGTTCGTGTCGATGGGCCAGGAGCCGTCGTCACGCGCCGAGCGGGTGAGGAACTCCGCACCGCGGGCCACGACCTCGTGGTGGGCCTGACCGATGGCAGCCAGACTCATCGTGACGAAACTCGTCAGCGGCGTCGCCTCCAGGAAGCCGCCGCTCTCGGGTTGAAGCGAGATCAGCCGCTTCAGCGTCGGCCGCCGCGCCAGGCGCCGAACCAGTCGCGTCAGCGGACAGACGGGCGGGCGAAAGTGGTACCGCGCCTGGCCGACGGCGATCAGCGCCGGCAAGGCGTAACTGACAACCGGCAGGCGCAGCCGTTTCCACCACGCGGGCGGGCACACGGCCAGTTCAAAGGGTAGCGGTCTGACGTGCCGCCACGCCTCGCGCCCGCTGCCGAGGCGCCCGGCGAGGGTGCACATGGTGAGGATCGGCGCGGAGAACGTCCGGTCGTTGCCGTAGCATCTGTCTGCGGCGCGGGCCAGGCGCTGGGGTTCGAGACCGCCGGCTTCGCGCGCCAGGTACGCCTCGGCACGGGCGGCGGCCTCGGTGTGGGCGTCTGCGCCGCCGGAGGCTGCCAGGGCCGACCAGGCGAGCATGGTGGTGCTCAGGTTGCTCTTCGAGCGTGTTGTGTCGCCCCACCCGCCGTCGTGGTTCTGATGGTTCGCGAGCCAGTCGAGGCCGGGTTGAATGAGTGCGGAAAAGGTACCTGGTACCTTTTTCTGGGCCACGATGTGGAGGGCCCAGACGGCCGTGGCGGTCGAAAGGGCGCTGGACGCCGGTTCGCCTTCCCAGTGACCGCCGGGCGCTCGATGGGCCAGCAGGTGCTGCCGGGCGGCGTGGAGGGTCTTGCGGAGTCGACGTCGGTCGATGGGCATGGTCAGTCAGCCAGGTGGCCCAGGGCAAGCAGCCCGTAGAAGGTGTACTCGCAGTCGAGGTGGTCGTCGAACCCGTAGCCGCGAAAGCCGCCTTCGTCGGACCAGAGGTTCTCAACGAATTGAAGACAGGCGATTCTCGCCTCATCCAATGATGCGCCCGAAACCGCGAGGGCGTGGACGGCGGTAGCCGTCGAGAGCAAGTCGGCGACGGGCGCCGCGGGCATCGCTGTCCACCCGCCGTCCGGGCGCATCTGCGCGGCAAGCCAGCCGATAACGTCTTGGCCGACCGTCTCGCCGAGTTCGTTGAGGACGACGATGGCGGCCGCCGTCGCGGGGCTTGAACCCTGTGGCATCCCCGGCGTGTTGGCGTATCCGCCGCCGCCGGTGCGCAGCGCCCGCACGCCCCGCACCAGGGCGGCCGGCTCGGGCAGTGGCGTCTGGAAGTCCTCGTACGCCCCGAGCGCGAGAAACGCGGCGTAGGCCGTGCCCCGGTCGGCGCCTGGCGTCGGGTGGTACCCCCCGTCGGGCGAGCGGAAGGTCTCCAGGCGTTTAAGGATGGCCGCCCGCGCGTCGGGCGACGGCTCGTCGGTGCCCAGCAAGGCCCAGCACCGTGCCAGGCAGGCCAGGTGCACGAGGTCGAGCGACGCGCCGTCACCGAATTGGCGCAGGTAGTGAAGCGTTGCGGGTGAGGGCAGGGCTTGGCCGAGCGCGGCCAGGCCCTGCATCCCGAAGACGGTGTAGTAGAGGTCGCTGGCAGCGCCACGGCCGGCAAACCCGCCGTCGGACATGGCACAGGATTGGAGGAAGCGGGCGATGCGCCGGGCGGCGTCGGGACGCAGGCGTCGCGCCCTGGCAGCGGCCCGGAGCATGTCGAGCCTCAGACTCACGGGGCGACGTTCCTCATGGCCGGCGACGGAAGATCTTGAAAACGACGCGGCGGAGCAGGCTTTTCAGGTCGGTGCTGGTCAGCGGTCGCAGGCATCGTGTGGCCTGGTCTTCGTAGTCTTCAAGGAGTCGCCGGGCCTCGTCCTCGACGCCCATGGCCCGGAACCGCCGGCGGATCTCGTCGTCCGGCGCATTGGAGGACCGCCGCCATACGGCCCCGAAGAACTCGCGGTCGCCTGCACCGGCCCGGTCGTAGGCGATGGCCAGCAGTATCGACGGACGCATTGCCGTCACGTCGCTCGGCCCGTCGTCACCGTTGAGGTCCTTCAGGTCGTCGGCGATCTGGTAGGCGATGCCGAGCGCCTCGCTGCAACGGTGGAGGACGTCCCAGACCTCGTCGCCGGCGCCGGCGGCGATGGCGCCCAGGCGCAGCGCCACCTCGAAGGCAGGGGAGGTTTTGCGGCGGAAGATGTCGATGACGGCATCAACCGAGAGCGGCAGGGGCTTGCGGGCCCAGCACAGTTCGGAGCCCTGGCCGATCGTCAGGTCGCGGTGGCCGCGGGCCGCCGCAAGGAGCATCTCGGCCCGCTCCCCGGCCGGCCGGCCCGACTCGGCGATGAGCCGGTAGCCTTCGCCGAGCAGGAAGTCGCCCACGTTCAGCGCCACCGGCAGGCCGTATTCGTTGTGGAGTGTCAACTGGCCGTAGCGGCGGTCGTCGCCGTCTTCGATGTCGTCGTGAATCAGCGACGCCTTGTGAAAGCACTCGATGGCCAGGGCAAGGCGGTGGATTTCCTCCGGCAGCGGCGCGTCGCCCGCGCCCCGGAGTGCTTTGAAAGCGCAGACGGCCAGCAGCGGCCGCCATCGTTTGCCCGACCGGGCGAGCCAGTCGTGGGCGATGCGCTGGGTCTCGCTGGTCGGCGGGCCGAGCGCCTCGTCGAGCGCCTCGGTGGTGAACCACGACTGAACCTGGCGGCGGAGGGCGTCGAGGTCGAGCGGGGGCCGGTCCTGGCCACCGTTTAGGTGAATGGCCTCGCGCACCCAGTCCAGGTCCACGGCGGTGTTGACACACCCGTCGTACAGCAGCGGGATGGCGATGCCGGGGATGGCGGCGGCTTCCATCAAGGGGTAAATGCTCTCGAGTGCCGACATGCAACTGACGCCCATGACGGCGTCGATGCTGCCGCTCTCCAGGAGCGACATGACGGCGGGTGTGCCTTCGGCGATCAGGACGACGTAACCGAGGGCCTCGGCCTCGTTCTTGAGGTCGGTGATGGGGCACCGGCCGCAGTCGGCACACAGCAGGCCGAACTCGTCGAACGTTCCCTCGCACTCGCGGTCATCCCGCAGGCATTTCGGCAGGAGCAGCAGACGACGGTCGAACGGCACGGCGGCCACCCAGTCGCGCCAGGCGGCGTTGCTGAGCAAGACGGCGATCCACTTGCGATACTTTCCATCCGCGCCAGTGGAGTTGAGGACACGGCCGGAATGCAGGTCGAGTTCGTCCATCGTGAACGGCGGCACGGGCCGGTGCGTCGCGACGTATTCACGGACGGCGGCGCGCAGGCGCCGGCGCTCGGCCTTGACCTGTGGCACCTGGTCGTGGTTGGGCGCCGACGGTCTGGCCGCTTCCGGCAGGTGAAGGGGGCCGGTCGTTTCGAGGGGTGCGGTCATATGTATCCTTACATAACGGGCCCGTACGGGCGGCTAACGTAACGGGCCCGTACGGCTAACGTAACGCGCCCGTACGGGCGGCTAACCCAGCGGCTAAGCGGCCTCGACCTTTTTTCGCGCTCCAGCGGTGTGGGCATCGCGCTGGGCGATGCGGCGACGGACACGGGCGAAGTTGCGGCGCCACGAGCGGACCTCGGCTCGTCCGAGTGCCTGGACCAGGAGGCGCTTCAGCCGGCCGACGCCTCCCGCCTTCTGATTATCCCAATACAGCCGCGGAATCCACTTGAAATTGATCTCGTAGCACGCCGTGTACAGGTCCAGGTGTTGCTCGGTCATCGCCGCCGCGCCGAACGGCTCGCCGTCAGCGGGTTCTCCGACGCGTACGGGCTCGTAAAACACGGGGAACACGGCGGCCCGCCGGGTGGCCAGGTGCGCGATCAGGCGGCGCGTGCGGGCCACGTCGTCGGGTGTTTCGCCCGGCAGCCCCAGGATGATGCTGAAGACCGGGAAGAAACCCGTCCGGGTCAAACGGTCGGCCGTCTGGCGAACCATGTCCTCCCAGTCGTCGGGGTCAAACGGGGCGATCTTGCCGGGGCCGTTGGCATGGACGAGGCGGCCGCTGGCACTTTCAACGCCCAGGTTGACCCACAGGTAATCGGTCTTGCTTTTCCACTCGAGCAGGCGGCGGATCTCGCGCAGTTCGCCCTCCTCCAACTGGAGGACCGACGAGACGTTCGCGTGGTTAATCTGCATGAATCCCGGTCCGCGAAGCCTGCGCATCTGCTCCAGCAGCGACCGCAGCCGCCCAAAGTTAACCCGCGGACCCCGGGCGCCGTAACGGAAGAAATCCTCGCTGCTGGAGACGATCGACCTGACGCCGGCCGCAAGGTTTATCTCGACGTCGGCCAGGATCGTCTCGGCCGGCAGGTGTTCCATCGCGTGGCGGGCCATGACGCAGAACCCGCACCCTTTGCCGCATCCACGTGAGAGTTCGACGACGCCGAGCAGCGACGCCCCGCGCATGGGCTCAATGCGGTCGGTGGCGCACGAAGAGGCGGCCACGTGTGGCGGCGCCGCCTGCCCGCCCACCAGTTGCATGAAGATGTCGGGGCCGTCGCCCTCGAAGTGGCCTTCGAAGACGGTATCGAGGCCGTGGCGCGCCGCTTCCCGCGGGTACCGGACCCACTGCCATGCACCGGCCCCGCCGCCGACGATGCGGAACCCGTAGCGGCGCCTGGCGTCGGCCAGGTTATGCATCAGGCGGTCGGTCCAGACGCGGGTGTACAGACTGCCCTTCCAGAACTGGGTGGTTGTGGTGTTGCTCATGCCGTGGCCGAGCGGGTCGGAAGAACTGACGCCCACGAGGCGCGTCCACGGGCCGAGCAGGCGCGGAAGGGCTTCCGGGGTGGTGCACACGACGTCGCGCACCGTTAGCGGCGTCCGGGCCAGCAGCGCCGATTCCACTCGCCGCAGACCGATCGGGACGGTCCGGGCACGGCCGTGCGAATCTACGTTTGCCTGCGGCGCGATGAGGCGCCGCATCGCGATTTCAGGAACGTGCGTGGTCTGCATCGTGGCGAAGATGCCCTCGAACAGCACGTCGTACCGCGCGCTGAGCGTGCGGTCGGCCACGAGAACGACGGCGGGTTTCAGGGGCGCGGTCACCGGTCGCGTTGCTCCGTCGAGTGCTTTCCGGCGGTCTCGGCGCGGGCACGGGCGGCGCGTTTGCGGAGCACGTCCATGACGTCGCCTTTCGAGAGGCGCTTGATGTCGGCCTTTATGCCCTCTTCGGGCGACTCGGCCAGCACGCCCTCGTCGCCGGCGATGGGGCCGCCCTCGCGGAACTTCGGAAAGATGATGGCCGATGCCGGGCACACCCGCGCGCACGCCGGGCAGTTCAGTTTGCAGCGGTCGGGCGCCACGACGCGGACCGTGCCGGCATCATCGAGCGCGAACGTGCCGAACAGGCAGAACTCCAGGCACTGTTTGCAGTTCCGGCACCGGTCGTAGTCGATGACCGGATACCAGGCGATCCACTGGTCGGGCTGCCTCTCGGGGAAGGTCGGTGGTGGTTGGGGGGGCTTGTAGGTTGTTTGGGGGTTGCCCCCCGTGTGTTCACGGGGGGTTAAATAAGTGGCGTCTTCACGGGGGGCTGAATGAGTGTGGGGGGCTACCTGAGCCAGGATGTCGTCCGCGCTTTGCTCGCGCATGTTGTGGATGACGGCGCCGTCGGCCAGCGGCGCACCGGCGCAAGCGAACAGCCACCTGACGGCTCGCGGATAGCACGCGATGACGTGCAGGTCGTCGGCCCGGGCGAGGCGCTGCAGCGACGGGTTGCGTCGTGCGGCCAGTTCGCACAGGTCGGCCACCGGTTTGAACGGCACGCCCGACGCCGCGAGGCCCTCCATCACGGCCTCTCGCACGTCGAGGGGCACAGCGCCGCCGTGCGTGCAATTGCAGTAAAGTATGGTCGGCGACGAACTCACGTGAAAGTCCTTTGCGCGAAAAAAGAATCAACCCCCGTTTTCAGGAGGCCCGAAACGGCGTCGGGCCGCTCGTAGTGTCCCTCCTCTTCTCGTCCGACCGTGCTACTTCCCCGCACGTCCAGGCAGACCATCTCGCCGGGATGGTTGCGGCAATAGATGCGTCCGCCTGAGAGGGCGGCGGTGGACCGCCGGTCACTCACCGTATCGTACGCGAGGCAGGTGGCGGATGTCAATTGCCTCCAGCCGCCGTTATCGGGTGTGGCAACGATTTCTGGCATGGGACGATTTCCTGCGGCTTGGCCGTAGCGCCGGGGTTTATCCCCGGCGCATCCTGGCCGGCGCCGCCGCCAACGGCCGCCGGGCATAAAGCCCGGCGCTACGTACTTGGGTGCACGCCACGGTCGTAGCGCCGGGGTTTATCCCCGGCGCATCCTGGCCGGCGCCGCCGCCAACGGCCGCCCGTACGGGCGCTACAACCGCCTGCGCTCGCCAGGAAAACTTGCCACACCCCCGTTATCTTGACAGTCGGTACCGGGCTGATAGAATACCCATCTCTGCGGACGGCGCGACGGCGCAGTTGTGACCGGCCGCGGAAACAAAAGCGCTGGAGGAGGCTGCAACGATGGCGAAACAACAGGTCGGGCTCGTCGGCTTGGCCGTCATGGGCGAGAACCTCGCCATCAACATCGAAAGCAACGGGTTCTCGGTCGCCGTCTTCAACCGAACCGTCGCCAAGGTTACGCGGTTCATCGAGAACCAGGCAGCAGGCAAAAACATCGTCGGCGCTTACAGCCCGAAGGAACTGTGCAGCGTCCTGGAGCGGCCGCGCAGAATCATCCTCATGGTCAAGGCCGGCGAGGCCGTCGATTCGATGATCGCGCGATTCCGTCCGCATCTTCAGAAGGGCGACCTTTTGATAGACGGCGGCAACTCGTTCTTCAAAGACACCGAGCGGCGCCTCGACGACCTTGCAGCCGACGGCATCCTCTACATCGGCACCGGCGTCTCGGGCGGCGAGGAAGGCGCCCTGCACGGCCCGTGCATCATGCCGGGCGGGTCGAAGAAGGCCTACGCCCTCGTCAGAAACGTTCTGGAGAAATGCGCCGCCCTGGTCGACGGGCCATGCTGCACCTACATCGGTCCGCGCGGCGCCGGCCACTACGTCAAGATGGTCCACAACGGCATCGAGTACGGCATGATGCAGTGCATCGCCGAGGTCTACGACACCCTCAAGGCGGTCCTCCGCATGAAGCCCGCCGAGATAAGCCAGACCTTCGGCAAGTGGAACAACGCCGAACTGGGCGGCTACCTGGTGGAGATTACAACGGCGTGCCTCGCACGCGTGGACCCCGACACCGGCAAGCCGCTCGTCGATGTCATCCTCGACAAGGCCGGTCAGAAAGGCACCGGCAAGTGGACCAGCCAGAGCGCTCTGGACCTCGGCGTCGCGGTCCCGACGATCGCCATGGCCGTCGAGGGCCGCATCCTCTCGGCCTTCAAGGACGAGCGTGTGGCGGCGTCGAAGATTCTCAAGGGCCCGCGCGTCCACCGCGCGTCCATGCACCGGACGCAGTTCATCCGGGCCTGCCGCGACGCCCTCTACGTGGCCGTCATCTCCTGTTACGCCCAGGGAATGGCGCTGCTGCGCGCCGCCTCGAACGAGTACGACTACAACCTGGCGCTCGACGGGATCGCCCGCATCTGGAAAGGCGGGTGCATCATCCGGTCGAAACTGCTGGACCCGATAGCGGCGGCGTACAAGGGGAACCCGAAACCGGCCAACCTCCTCGTGGACAGGCGGTTTGCGAAAATCATCAACGCCCGCACCCGGTCCCTGCGGAAAGTCATTGCCGAGGCGATGACGGCCGGCGTGCCGGTTCTCGGCCTCTCGTCCGTCCTGGGCTACATCGACTCGTATCGCACGGCCCGGCTGCCTCAGAATCTGACCCAGGCTCAGCGAGACTACTTCGGCGCCCACACCTACGAACGCACCGACCGCAAGGGCGCCTTCCACACGCACTGGACCGTTCCGTCCTGACGCGGCCCGTGCCATACGGCCCGTCCATACGGACCCGTACTGGGTAGTGGGGCAAGCGCGTGAAGATCGTCGCCGACGCGAACATCCCGCTGCTCGCCGACGCCTTCGGCGCCCTGGGCCGGGTCCACGCCCTGCCCGCCGAGGCGATCACGCCGCAGACCGTCGCCGACGCCGACGTCCTGCTCGTGCGAAGCGTGACACGCGTGGACGCCCCGTTGCTCGACGGCAGCCGCGTCCGCTTTGTCGCCACCGCGACGATCGGCACCAACCACGTCGACACCGAGTACCTTGCCTCGCGCGGCGTCGGATTTGCCGGCGCCCAAGGCTCGGGCGCACGCAGCGTGGCGGAATACGTAATGGCGGCGATGGCCGTCGTGGCGGCACGCCGAGGCATCCGGATGACCGGGCAGGTGCTCGGCATCGTCGGTGTCGGCAACGTCGGCGGGTGCCTGGCCCGGATGGCCGAAGCGCTCGGCATGACGGTCATTCGCAACGATCCCCCGCTGGCACGCCGGACCCGCGACCCGTGTTATGTGCCCATCGACGCGCTGGCCGACGCCGACGTCGTGACGCTGCACGTGCCGCTTACGCGCGAGGGACCCGACGCCACGTTCCACATGATCGACGCTCCGCTGCTCGCCGGCCTGAAGCGCGGCGTGACGCTCATCAACACGTCGCGCGGCGCCGTGGCCGACACCGACGCGCTGAAGGCCGCCATCGGCTCCGGATCCATCGGCCCGCTCGTCCTGGACGTGTGGGAGAACGAGCCGAACATCGACGCCGAACTGCTCAAACAGGTGGACTTGGCTACGCCGCACGTCGCCGGCTACTCCTACGACGGTAAGGTAAACGGCACGCGGATGGTCCTGGCGGCGCTGTGCCGCCACTTCGGCCTCCAGCGCGAGTGGGACCCGACGCCGCTGATGCCGCCGGCCGCCCATCCGCGCGTCGCCCTGCTCGCAGGCCTGACGGTGGACGAAGCGGTTGGCGGCGCCATCACGGCGGCCTACGATATCGAGGCCGACGACGCTCGCCTGCGCAAGATGCTGGCGCGGGCGGCCGGGGAGCGGGGCGACTACTTCACGTCGCTCCGCCGGGGCTACCCCATCCGCCGCGAGTTCCCGCAAACGACCGTCGAACTGGCCGCGCCGGAGCCGGACGTTGCGGCGGCCCTGGCGGCCCTGGCGTTTCCTGTCGTCACAGAGCGCGGGCAATAGAAAAGGACCTGCCGTGATCATCGGCCATGGCCATAAAGAAGGCGCGCTCGCCGACACCCAGGTCCGGGAGGTCTGCCGGCAGGCGCTGGCGGACCTGCCGCTCGACGGCAAGCGGGTGCTGGCGCTGATTCCCGATTCCACGCGGACGGCGCCGGTGGGCCTCATGTTCCGTACGCTGTGCGACCTGCTGCTCGGGCGCGTCGCGAAGATCGACTTCCTCATCGCCCTCGGCACGCACATGCCGATGGACGAGGCGAAGGTCCTGACGATGCTCGAGATGGACGCCCAGGAGCGCCGCGAGCAATACGGCGACGTGGGCATCTTCAACCACGAGTGGGATAACCCGGATGCCCTCACCACCATCGCCACCCTTTCGGCCGAGGAGATGGACCGCCTGACCGGGGGCCGCTGCGCCCGCGACGTGCCGGTCGAGGTGAACGCACTGCTCTTCGACTACGACCACCTCTTCATCGTCGGGCCCACCTTCCCGCACGAGGTGGCCGGTTTCTCGGGCGGGCACAAGTACCTGTTTCCCGGCGTTGCGGGCCCCGAGATCATCAACGTCTTCCACTGGCTGGGCGCGCTGGTCACGAACTGGAAGATCAACGGCGTCAAGGACACCGTGGTGCGGCGGGTCATCGACCGGGCCGTCGAACTGGTGGACTTACCCGTCACGAACTTCGACATGGTCGTCACGCGCGAGGGCCTCAAAGGACTGTTCATCGGCGACGCGAAGGAGGCCTTCAGCGCCGCCGCCGACCTGTCGGCCCAGGTCCACATCCGCTACGTGGACCGGCCGCTGAAGCGCGTGCTCGGCATCGCACCCGAAATGTACGACGACCTCTGGACCGCCGGCAAGGTGATGTACAAACTGGAACCCGTCATCGAAGACGGCGGCGAACTCATCATCTACGCCCCGCACATCACCGAGGTCTCCTACACGCACGGCCACATCCTCGACCGAATCGGCTACCACTGCCTCGACTACTTCCGCGAGCAGATGGAGGAGTTCACCGACGTGCCCGGCGGCGTCATGGCCCACTCGACGCACGTCAAGGGTCTCGGCACGTACTCGGGCGGCGTCGAGCGCCCGCGCATCAAAGTCACGCTTGCCACCGGCATCCCGAAGGAGCGGTGCGACCGCATCAACCTCGGCTACCTGGACCCGCGCGAGGTCCGCGCCGCCGAGTGGATCGGCCGCCAGGACGAAGGGATTCTGCTTGTCGACCATGCCGGCGAGACGTTATACCGCCTGAAATCGGAGAAGGAGTGAGCGAGCATGGCGAACCCGCCAAACGTCATCGTCGCCCAATCGGGCGGGCCGAGCCCCGTTATCAACAACTCGGTGCGCGGCGTCGTGGAGACGTGCTTCGAGATGCCCGAGACGTTCGGCACCGTCTATGCCGCTTGGCACGGCATCAAGGGCGTCCTGAAGGAGGAACTCCTGGACCTCTCGGCCCAGCCGCGCGACCAGATCGCCCTGCTGCGCACCACGCCGGCCGCCGGCGCCATCGGCACCTGCCGCTACAAACTCAAAGAGGGCCAGGACGAGGACTTTGAGCGCGTCATCTGTGTCCTCAAGGCCCACAATATCGGCACCTTCTTCTACACCGGCGGCAATGACTCGATGGACACCGCGAACAAGATCGCCCTGCTCGCCAGGGACCGCGGCCTGGACCTGGTGGCCACGGGCGTGCCGAAGACCATCGACAACGACGTGGGCGACTCGGAGTTCCGCCTCATCGACCACACGCCCGGCTACGGCAGCGTGGCACGGTACTGGGCCCTCGCGGTGCAGGGCGCGAACGAGGAGAACGCCGGCTCCTGCCCGGCCGACCCCGTGCTGGTGATGCAGGCGATGGGCCGCAAGATAGGGTTCATTCCGGCCGCCTCGCGTCTGGCGGATCCCGAGCGGCGGTTTCCGCTGCACATCTACCTTGCCGAGGCGGGCGTCACGCTCGAAGAACTTGCCGACGCCGTCAACGACGAACTGAAACGCTGCGGCCGGTGCCTCGTCGTCGTCAGCGAAGGCTTTGACGTGGGCGACCTCGGCGCACGCCGCGACTCCTTCGGCCACGTCCAGTTCTCATCAAGCGGCACGACCGTCGCCCAGGTCGTCGTCAACTACCTGGCCGAGGCGGGTCTGGCGGTGCGCGGCGCGCCGCGGTGCAACATCCCCGGCACCGACCAGCGGCACAGCATGATCTACGCCTCCACGGTGGACCTGGACGAGGCGTACAAGGTGGGCCGGCAGGCCGCAATCATCGCCGCTCGTGAAGGCACCGGATGGATGGCCACCATTCTGCGTGAACCCGGCGCCGTCTACCGCGTCCGGTACGACAAGGTGCCCCTGGAGGAGATGGCGAACTCCGAGCGAAAGTTCCCCGACGAATGGATCGCCCCGAACCGCCGCGACGTAACCGACGCCTTTCTCGACTACGCCCGTCCGCTCGTCGGCGACGACTGGCCCGCTGTGCCGCTCGTCGGCGGCCTTCAGCGGTTCGCGCGCCTGGAGCCCATTTTCGCCGAGAAGAAGTGCGCCGAGTACGTCCCGCAAACGCTTCGCAAGTAGCGCCGTAGCGCGTGGCGCTTGACGAAACCTGTTGGCCGCCGGGCTTGTCCCAGTACGGACCCGTATGGGCCCGGCGCATCATCACGAACCCAATGTGAAAGGCGACAAAGCATGCCCAACGAAATCCCGCTGCGCTACGGAATGAACCCGCACCAGAAGGCCGCTCGCATCTTCACGGCGGAGGGCGACCTGCCGGTCGAGGTCCTCTCGGGCGCGCCCGGCTTCATCAACATGTGCGACGCCCTGAACGCCTGGGCCCTGGTCAAGGAGTTGAAGGCTGCCCTCGGTCTGCCGGCGTCGGCGTCGTTCAAGCACGTCAGCCCGGCCGGCGCCGCCGTCACGGCCCCCCTGTCGGACGCCGAGGCCAAGGCGTTTTTCGTCCACGACATGGCGGACCTCTCGCCGCTGGCAGTCGCCTACGCCCGGGCACGCGGTGCGGACCGCATGTCGAGTTTCGGCGACTTCGCCGCCTTCAGCGATCGCGTTGACCGGACGGTCGCCGACCTGCTGGCACGCGAGGTCTCCGACGGCTGCATCGCCCCCGCCTACGATGATGACGCCCTGGCGATTCTGCGTGAGAAGCGCGGCGGCAAGTACCTCGTCCTGGCGATGGACACCGACTTCGAGCCGCCCGAGACCGAGACACGCATGGTCTATGGCGTGACCCTGGAGCAGACCCGCAACGCCGCACTCTTCGGGCCGGAACTCCTGGCGAACATCGTCACGAAGAAGAAGGACCTGCCCGAGACGGCCGTGCGGGACCTGGTGGTCGGCTCCATTACTCTGAAGTATACGCAGTCGAACTCGGTGGCGTTTGCGGCGGGCGGCCAGGCCATCGGCATCGGCGCGGGCCAGCAGTCGCGGGTCCACTGCACGCGCCTCGCGGGCTCGAAGGCCGACACCTGGTGGCTCCGCCAGCATCCGCGGATTCTGGAAGCCACGTTCAAGGACGGCCTCTCGCGGGCCGAGATGAACAACGCCATCGACCAGTACCTGCTCCGAGATCCGACGCCGCTGGAAGAGCGGCAGTGGCGCGAGGCGTTCGACCCTGCCCCGGAGCCGCTCTCGGCCGAAGAGCGGGCCGACTGGATCGCGAAACTCGGCGGCGTCAGCCTCGCGTCCGATGCCTTCTTCCCGTTCCGCGACTCCATCGACCGGGCCGCCCAGTCCGGCGCGGCCTACGTCGTTCAACCGGGCAACTCCGCCCGCGATGACGTTGTGATTGCCGCCTGCGACGAGCACGGCATGGTCATGGCGTTCTCGAACCTGCGTCTTTTCCATCATTAGTAGGCCGCGGCGCGCCGCGGCCTACAACCACCGCGAGCGAGCCCGACGCGGAGCCGCCCCATGAACAAAGTCCTCGTTACGCCGCGATCGCTCACGAGGTCGGGCCACCCGGCTCTCCGGCATCTCACCGAGGCGGGCTGCGAGGTCATCTTCTCCACGCCGGGCGTCCAGCCGGACGAGGCCCAACTCCTTGAGAAACTTCCGGGCTGCGCGGGATACCTCGCCGGCGTCGAGAAAGTCACCGCCCGCGTCCTGGAGGCCGCCGCACCAACCCTGAAGGCCATCGTTCGCAACGGCGTCGGCATGGACAACGTTGACCTGGAGGCCGCGCGGCGGTTGGGCATCCCCGTTTTGCCGGCCGTCGGCGCGAACTCGCGCGGCGTGGCAGAGTTGACGATTGCCCTGCTGCTGGCCCTGGCCCGCGCGATTCCGTTCAGCGATGCGCACCTGAAGGCCGCCGACTGGCAGCGCCGCAAAGGCGTCGAACTCGAAGGCAAGGTCCTGGGGCTCGTGGGCTGCGGGCGCATCGGCACGCAGGTGGCCCGGATGGCCTGCGGCCTTGGCATGGACGTCCTGGCGCACGACCCCTACCCGCCGCCTGAGCCGCCGGAGGGGGTCCGCCTGGCGCCGCTGGAGGAGGTGCTGGCGGCGGGCGATTTTCTCAGCCTCCACTGCCCGGCCCAGGCAGACGGGGCGCCCCTGATCGACGCCCGCGTGTTGGGGACCATGAAGGCTGGCGCCTACCTCATCAACACCGCCCGTGCGAGTCTTCTCGACGGACGGGCGGTCCTGGCGGCCCTGGACGACGGTCGCCTGGCCGGCCTGGCCATTGACGTGTTCGAGAATGAGCCGCCGGGAGACGACCCCCTCACGCTCCATCCGAAGGTGATCGCCACGCCGCACGTCGGCGGCTACACGACCGAAAGCGTGGACCGCGCAGTCGGGGCGGCCGTGGACAACCTTCTGGAGGTGCTGGGCCGAGGATCAACAGGGCCTTGAGGGTGTTGGACATGGCGCCTTTTGGGCAAGGGCGGCCTCAGCCTGGCACAAGGTGACCGGACGCTCCCGCGTCCGGCTCGAACAGAGTCTAAGCCGCGGCACGCCGCGGCCTACGTTTGCCACGGCGGCGTTTCGGGCAGGAGTTTGTCGAACTCGGCGATGCGCTCGGCCTCGTACTCGCGGGTGTACTCGCCCGCGAGGAACTTCGGCCCGGCTTCCTGGTGGAACCGCTCCCAACTCTCCTCTTCGTGGCCGGGATTGACGGGGAAGAACATGGCGCCATTGGCCCTGGCGGCCTTCATGTCGCCGGGGGCGTCGCCGATCATGAGGATCTTTTCGGTCGTGTACTTGCCGCCCGCCGTCAGCGCCAGGTGCTCGGCCTTCTTGCCCAGTTCCTGGCCGGCGATGACCGCCATGTGATCGGCGATGCCGTGCTCCCGCCATTCGCGCTCCAGGGCCTCGCACGGCGTGGCGGAGACGACCATCATGTCGGCCTTGCCCGAGAGCAACTCCAGGCTCTCGCGCACGCCGGGAAACGGCGGTATGCCCTTGACGACCTTCGCAACCGTTTCGTTGATGGTGGCCGACCAGTCGAGGCACCGCGCAAGTTCCACGTTGCCGGTGGCCTCGACTTCTGCTTCCAGGGCGGGGTTGCCGAGTTTCGTCTCGCGTCCGATCCAGGCCTTCAGTTCGGCCATCTCGGGCACGGCGACGCCCCGTCGCCGGACCTCCGGGCGTTCGCGCACAAAATCCATGGCGTACTGTAGGGCGAGGAAACGGTTGCAGCCCCGTGTCTTGGAGTACAGGTTGACGAAGAGCCAGACCTCGCGGGCGTATTTCGAGACGGCCATCAGGTCCCACTTCCAGATGGTGGTCGGGCAGAAGACCTCCTTCTGCTTCGGCTCCATCGTATCGAAGGCGCAGCCGTCGGAGTCGATGCCGACGAAGTATTCGCAGGTCGGCTCAAAGTCTCGCATGACCTTCTGGGGATCGTCTGCCACAACCGTCCCCTTTCCCGAGGTGGGCCGGATCAACGTCCCGGCGATCCACTTCGCCGGGGCACGCCCCGGCCTACCACTGGCGTCAGGTTGGCCTGAATGTGCGCGGGCATGCTATCAGCGCGGTCCCCGGATGCAAGGGTTTTGGCTCAAGCGGATCCGAACCACGGGTCGGGGCTTGCAGGGCTGCGTTCAACCATCCATAATGAGCGCCTGCGAGGTGTGCCTTTGGATTGCAGGCGTAAAGGCATGACACAGGCCCGTCCGGCTGATGTCGCTAACCAGACGGCGGCCAACGCGTCCGGGGGGCGTGTTGCGATGGTCAGCCAGCGCTGCTTGCTCCTGATGATGATCTTGGGCTTTGGCCTGGCGTCCCCCGGTTGTATCATCCGTTCGGGTCACACGATCTATGCACTCGAGTGGTCCCCGGACAGTTCCCATGTGGCGTTTATGCGCTGTGGAGGGCTCGGATGGGCCGTGCCTTTCACTATGGGCTTTGGGGGCCCCATCACATTCGCGGCGCACGTGAATTGGGCTCTGGCCGACTCGGGTGCGACAGAGGTCAAGTCGCTGCAGATCGATACGGCCTGCCTTACGTGGTCTAATCCTCCTCAGTTAGCGTTCTCCCCGGATTCGCGCCACCTTGCCGTTGCCTCCGGCTGGCACGTGACTGTGATCGAGGTCGAAAGCGCCCGTCGGTGGGAAGTGAGCACCCGACCGGAGTGGGTGACGTGCCTGTTCTGGAGCAGCCCCCACGAGGTCGTCTACGTGACTGCGACGAATCTGCACGGCGTGCGCTCAGACCGAACCGTCTGGCTCCAGGACATTCACCGGCCACAGGCGACCCGCAAAGCCATCTACAGAGAGGAAGGCGTCTTCGCTAACTATCCGATCATGGCGTACTACGCCTTGGCCGATGGTTCCGGCGCGGGGTGGCCCATGGAGCACCCGTCTCCCCAAGGCCGATACCTCGTCCTGGCCTCGGAGATCCCGGATGGGCGCTTCACGCTGCTCGATGTGCAGACGGGCCGAGCGTGTACCCTCGGGTCGTGCCGCAGGCCCCGGGGGAACGTGACGTGGCGCCCCGATGAATCCGCCGTCGTGTGCGCTGCCGAAGGCAGACCCGTGCTGCTCGCAGACACCCGTAACGGCCGCATCCGCAACCTGTCGCCCCGGTTGCACAAATCCTTCCCCCTTGCGTACCTGGATGATTTCGAGCCGCTGTGGACGGCCGACGGTCAGTACATCGTTGTGAACGCAGCGGGGATGGACGGCTGCCTTCTGCGCCCGGACCCCTGGGACATCGTTCCGGTGGGCCGGCGCATCCGCGAACGGTTGGAGTCGAAGCCGAAGCGGGGCCTAGCCGGTCGGACGCGGCTTTGGCGGTTCCCCGTCGCCGGCTGGGTGGTCTGCAATGCTCCAGACGGGGGCTTCTGTCTCTCGGACTACGAAGCGCGGACAGTCGCGCCCCTAAGCGCCGTCCCGCCGCGGCGCTTGTGGCTCTGGCGTTTTTCCCCGGACGGTCGGTCCGCGGCCAAAGTCGGCGAAGACGGGAAAAGTGTCGAAGTCGTGCCCATCAACCTTCCGGGCGCCGAAACCGCTGGTGCCCCGTAAGGCCACTTGCTTAGATCGGTCGGGGACCGATCTAAGCGGTTTTCCCGCTTGTGGCAGCGGCACCCGACGCTATGATGGCCGTCTCGACAGCCGTAACCTCGACGCAGGAAGGAGATGCGACGATGGCGCTTGCAGCGTATTTGACGGAGATGTTCGGCCTCGACGGCAAGCGGGCTGCCGTTATCGGCGGCGGGGGCGTGCTGGCGGGGGCGATGTCGAGCGCGCTGGCCGGCGCCGGCGCCAAGGTCGCCGTCCTCGACCTGAACCCCGACGCCGCCCAGACCAAGGCCGATGAGATTCAGGCATCCGGCGGCGAGGCGATGGCCGCACAGGTGGATGTCACAAGCCGGGCCGACCTCGAAGCCGCATGCCGCACGATCGACGAAACCTGGGGCGGCACCGACATCCTCATCAACGCACCCGGCGTCAACTCCAGCACACCGTTCTTCGAGATCACCGACGGGGAGTGGGAGAAACTCATCGCCGTGGACCTGAAGGGCGTCTTTCTCGCGTGCCAGGTCTTCGGCCGCGGCATGGTCGAGCGCAGGTGCGGTAGCATCATCAACATCTCGAGCGTATCGAGCGGCCCGCCGCTTTCTCGCGTGTTCACCTACGGCGTGGCCAAGGGCGGTGTGAACCAGGTGACGCAGTTTCTGGCCCGCGAATGGGCCGAAGACGGCGTGCGCGTCAACGCCCTCGTGCCGGGCTTCTTCCCCGCCGAGCAGAACCGCAAACTGCTGACCGGGGAGCGCACCGCCAAGATCATGGCCCATACACCGATGAAACGCTTCGGCGAGGCCGAGGAACTCCTCGGGGCCGTGCTCTGGCTGGCCAGCGACAGGGCCTCCGGGTTCGTGACCGGGGCGCTGGTTCGCGTGGACGGCGGATTCGCCGCCATGACGATCTGACGGCCCCGGGCACGCAGCCACAAGAAAAGCGCGGCCCGTGCGGGCTGCGCTTGGTTCGTACGTGCCGCAGCGTACCGCACGGGCCGCTCGGCCGTGGGGCCGCTGATTACCAGAACAAGATGCCCCACTCCGAATACGCCGGCACGACGTACTCCTTGGCGAGTTGCTCGTATGCGGCGGCGCGTTCGGTGCTATCGATGCGGAACGAATCTCCCGCGGCCCACTCGCCCGAACCGCTCACGTAGGCCAGGGCCTGCTGGAACTCCTTCTCTGCGGCAGCCATTTCCTTGCACATTTGCTGCGTGTTCTCGACGTCCTTTTTCTGGGTCTTCGTGAAGGACCCGGGCTCGCGGCGTTTCATCTTCTCGCGGTAACCCCGGAGTTTCTTCTGGAGAACGGTCATCACCTGGATGTGGATCTGTGCCAGGCGCTGGGCTGCCATCGTGCCAACGGACCGTGCATCGTCGGGCGGCGTGTTGGGGCCGAGAAGGAATATCTGCCGCGCCTCTTCCGCCAGCGGCCGGAACACGTTCATCACCTCCTGCGGCGTGCGTGCTCGCCGAATCGCCATACCCTTCTTCCTCAACTTCGCAGACCGAGACCTGGCCAGCAGCGTGAGGGCTGCGTCCAGGGCGTCGTCATCGGAGAGGTTCTTCGCCTGCGTGCCCGGTGCAGGCTTGATCTTGGCGCTGCCTTTGTAGATTCCGTTCTGCGAGGCGGCCAGGACGTCGGCAATGGCGGCGCACCGGACGTAGTCGTTCGATGCCTTCTCGAAGCGGTCGCACAGCCCGCGGTAGGCCCCGGTGGCGCCGCGCCAGTCACCGCTCTTTCTCAATCCTTCGGCGATGATTTTCATCGCCTCGGTCTTGGAGTTTTCGTCCCTGGCGGTCTTGAGGAAAGCCCTGGCCGCCTTGATGGCCTCATCGGTGTTGCCGGCCATCATCTCGGCCTGCATCTCGGCGATGCGTTGGGCATCGCCAAAGATGGCAGCCGCCCACACGGCGCCCCCCGCACAAAGGGCCAGAACCAGCACACTAGCGCTTACCAGTCGCATGGCTTCCTCCTGTACCGACCGCGGCCGCCAGTCTAAACCGGCGCAGGCCGCCGCTTTCGCCTTGGCGCCTCCGGAAGTGATGCCTCATACGGCTCCCCGCGACCTGGATGCGGCTGAACCTCGTCGGGTCCCACAGCAATTCAGTAGAGCCAGTCTAGGCTGCCCAGTTTCGGCAGCACGAATTTCTTGACGAGTTGCTCAAAGGTCTCTCGCCGCGAGGCGCTGTCTGCTTTGAGTTGCTCGCCTTCCGGCCAGGCCGCCGTGCCGGCGAGTCTGTCCATGCCCGCCGCGAGCGATTCTTCGGCCTTGGCCATCTCCTTGCAGACGCTCTGACAGCGGAGCGTTCCCTTCTTATGCCTGGAGGAGAAACGCTTCGTTTTCTTCGCGGTCTCGAAGATCGCCTGCTTGCTCTTGAGGCCCGCCAGGATCTGGCTGCTGATCTCGGTCATCCGCATCGCGGCGGTCTGCGCGGCAACACGTTCGAGTTCCGGCGGCATCTCGGGCCACAGGACGCGAATCTGTCGCAACTCGACGACCAGCGGCAAGAAGCGTTGAATGACATCCTGGGCCGTTCGCGCTTGCTTGATCAGCGCGATGCGGAGCTTCAACTTTTCGGCCCTCGCTGCGGCCAGCCGTGACAGCGCCTCGGCCACCGCCGTATCATCGTCGAGCGTCGGGCCCGGATTCGGGTTCGCTTCGTCGTCCTCGGCGGCCGTCTGCCCGTACACGCCGTTCGGCGAGGCCCGTAGAATCTCGGCCACGGCGTAATACTTGACGTATTGGTCGGACCCGTTTTGGAAGCGGTCGCACAACATGATGTAGGCCGAGCGTGCGCGCTTCCACTCCTTCTTTTTCCGGAGGGAATCGGCCACCACGCGGGCCGCTTCGGCCTTGAGTTTGTTGTCCTTCGCGGTGCGAAGGAACGTCTTGGCCACCGCGATGACCTGGTCGTAGTTGCCGGCCGCGTAGGCCGCTTCAATCTCGCTGACCTTCTGCTGCTCTTCCGCGTTGGCGCGCGCCGGCAGCGCACACGCCAGGAGGATAACCACCGAGGTGAGCGAGATGACTCGCATCGCTACCCCCATCGCACATCGTAGCGGCCGAAGATTTGCCGAGCCATTACCTTAAACTACCCTCATGGTACACTTATTGCCGCCTTTTCGCAACAACGAAGTTGTGCAAATCCTGCTCGCTCGTATTCGGCGGCGGCGGTGCCGTTCTGCGGCTGTCCTGATACTACAGCGCCACTTACCGCGCGACCTGGCACGCCCCGTATCGCCACCTTGTCGAGGTGGTACGCAAGACACCGATTGCGGAGTTCCTTGACAGTCGGCCCATGGCCGGATAAGGTTGTCGCACGGGTTGAAAGTCCAGCGTGCAGGTCTTTGGCTGCGCGCGGGTAGTTTTGAAGGGCGGCTTCGGCATCGTCGCGGACAAGGTATTGGGGGAGTAGCTCAGTTGGTAGAGCAACGGCCTTTTAATCCTTTTCGCGAATAACGTAAACCCTTCCACGGCAAAGACTTACCCCTCCGGCCGGCGAGCCTGTCGGCGCATTGTCGGCGCAACGTCGGCGCGGCGGCCTCTTTTGCATGGCCGAATCGTCATATCTTCTCCGGCGGAATCCGCCCAAGCCGATCGGCCGGGCCGGCGCTCTTCGGCCGGGAAGAAAATTCCGGATTTTGCGCTTGACGGCTTAGGCTATCGCTGCTAGCATTGCTATGGACAGTATGGCTCAAGGAGGAAACCAGATGGTGGCAGACGAACGGAAGAGCATCCTGGTCCGGGTTGACGCGGAGGTCGCCGCGCAACTGAAGGCGCTGGCGTCGGTCAGCGGGCGGAGCGCGAACGACGTTGCCATCGCCGCTTTTACGACCTATCTCGATTTCGAGATGGAAGACATGGACAGAGGAACGCGAAGGGTGTGGGGGCGCTTGTGGCGTCAATTCCTGACGCCGACGGAGCAGGCGGCCGAGGCAGCGCCCTTGTCGGCGGAGGAGGCCAAGCGGATGGTCGACGAAGATAGGCGGCTTGGCAAAGAGCGGAAAAAGACTCAGGCCGATGACGACTGACAACGGAAAGACCGGGCCGGGTTCGGCGCTTGACGAGTCTCGATGGGTCAAGGTGTCGGATCTCTGTCGGCTGACGAGCCTTAGTCGTCGGACGGTTTTCCGGCTTCTCGCCCAGGGGCGGATCCCCGAACCGGTGCGGTTGGGTCCGCGTCTCCTGCGCTGGCGAGCGCGTGACGTCGAGAAGTTCCTTGAGCAGGGGGCGGAAACGTGAGACGGGTGCCACCACCGTACATGGCGATCCCGCTGGACCTTGCACGGGTTCCGGGTCGGCTTCTGCCGTGGGGTGCCAAAGCGGTCTGGGGTTTTCTGCGCCGCGAGGAGACGGATGGCCGGGCCGCGATGCCGTCGGTTGCGGAACTCGTCACGGCTACCGGATTGGCGCGTAACTCCGTGCGGTTGGCGTTGGATCGCCTCGAGAAGGTCGGGCTGGTGGTTGCGGAGCGGACGATGGGTGGCAAGGGTCGGACGCACAGGTACTGGACGCGGCTGCCGGCGGATCCGGAGGTGGATTTCTCGTGCCTGGCGGTCTTGGCGAACGGGTCAGAAACTGACCCCTTTGCTGACGGAAACGGGTCAGAAACTGACCCCTTTGCTGACGGAAAACGGTCAGAAACTGACCCCTTTCTACCTCATGGGAAGTTAACAGGTGAACCAGGGAAGGGGGAAGACGACCCCGCTCGCCGCCTTGCGCTTCTCGTCCGGACAAAACAATCGAGGCCCGAGTCACTCATGGAAATCGTCGGCGTCATTGCTGAAGACCTGACCTTGCGCCGGTATGCGGCGGCGGATCTCGAGCGGTGCCTGACATTGCTGCCGGCCCTCGACGCTCGCGCGTACCGGCTGAGGGAACTGGTGCCGGCCGTCCTGGCCAAGGCCGACGCCGCAACGTTCCGCGAGCGCGTCGAGGGGATCCTTCAAGGGCACCGCACTCTGGCGGCCGAGCGGCGTCCGGACGGCCGCGAGGCGGCCGTCGTCGGCACGGACGGGGATGAGGGGGGGTTCTTCCTTTGCTTGCGCGAGCGCCGGATCTGCGACGGTCGGGAGCATCTCGGAAGCGTCGTCATTCTCCGGACGGTCGCGGACCTGGACGCCTGGCAGTTCACGCTCAAGCAGCCGGACCTTCCGTTGTCGGGAGCGATTGACGATGCCGCTGCCGGGCGGTCCGCGGCCGCCGGCCCTGGCCGGCCGGCGGCGGAGACGCAGGGGGTCGGCACGCGGCCGCCACGTCGCTGCTGACGCACGTACCCACGAGAGGGTTACTTACAATGCGGACCGGGAGATCAACGGGCAGTGGCGAGGCTCATGCGGCCGCTGGTGGCGATCTGGCGGGCGCCCGGGCCGGGGGGGGGCGGAAACC
>JAUVZF010000114.1 GCA_030602705.1 Planctomycetota bacterium | reverse complement strand
TTTTGGCGGGGGGCCCCCCGGCCTACGGGTTTTATGGGTTTTTTTTTAACCGGTTTGGACTGTCCCTTAATGGAACATCCCGGGGGGGGGGATTGGTCCCCTTTGGGTTGCACATTGCCACCGGCCACGACAACAACCAACGACTCCGTGGACACCCCTTCCCCATACCGGCCCGGTGAAACAAGGGCGGGACAAGATCGCCCTTGACACGAGGGCGGTTATGGGTGTCCCCGGAATGGCCGGGCAGGAATTCATCTGCCTTTGTCCTTCACGGATGGACCAGCACAGCACACCCGTCTCATTTGCCGTCCGACAACATACTCGGCGTACAAGACAGCCACTGCCCCCGCAAAGATGGCCGCAAACCCTGCCCACACAGACGCTCCGTACCGAAGTAGCAGAAGTAGCAGAACTCCGAATCCAAAGTGCATGGTTAGGATCGCGACAACGACCCACACGCCAAGGGCGGCAAGCCCAGCCATGCGCTGTGACGAATTGGCCTTTCGCAGTATGAGAAGAACCATGACCAGCACTGCGAGCGCTATGACAACACAATTCAAGCAGTGGTAGACGGCCTGAATCAGGTGGAACCGCTGGAAGGCCGCATCAAGTCCTTCGGCGGCTTCTCCCAAACCTAGCACGTGTATCAGAAGGCCGTGTAGTGGCTGCACAGAGATAAGTAGCGCGCCGAAGGCTGCCACGAAACCCAGGAGATGCCGCGTATTGATTGGCCCCGAGGGGATGTGCTTGCCCCACACAAACCCTTTCATGGCGTAGGCACTAGCCATCATCGCGCCGATGCTTGCAGTGGCCCTGGGAATTAACCACAGGAGTGGACTCCACAAGCCCGAGGCCAACCGCACAGCCGCGAGTAATTCCGTCAAACCTACATATGAGGCCAACATAACGGGGGCGATAATGGACCACTGCGCTAACCGTGCGCCCCCCACCTTCCTGTAAAGGCAAACCGTGACCAAGGAAACAACCAGGAGAAAGTTGAAAGGACCGAACGCAACACTCCCAACCCGTGCCATGAGAACGGTCTGAAGGGCAGGTATCCGGAACAACAGAGTGCCCGCCAACGGAATAATCTGCAGTCCAAGGGCAAGAAACCATATTCCTCGCAGATGATCTGCCATCGAAAACCGGTTCTTGGGCTCTTGGAATTGAGGGGTACCGTTGACGTCGATTTCATCTCCGATGGGATGCACAGAACACCTCCTCACGGTATTCGGCGAATTCACATCGTAAGTGCAACGGGTCGGTGCCACAAGACCTCGGCCGGAGTCCGGCCCGCAACGGGGCCCCTGGCCGTAAAGCCCAACCCCATACGGGCCCGGTGAAACAAGGGCGGGGCAAAGTCGCCCTTGACGCGAGGGCGGTTATAGGTGTCACCGGACACCTGCCTAGTCACCCTCCGGGATAACCATGGTACCCGCCTGGGCATTCACCGAGATTCAGGAAAAGCCTCCTCACGCTTCCTCCTGAACTCCAGCGCTTGTAACGTAGAAGGGTGTCGTGACGTGGTCTCGACATCCAGTCCTTCCGTTCCCAGAGCCGCTTCCCAGATACGAGAGAAAAGTGTCTCGTACATGTCTACCGCCAGTTGGAATCGGTCCTTGAACTCCCACGGCACGGCGTTATGACAGTTCTCCCGAATCCACTTCGCCTGGCCGTAGTCGACCTCTTGCCCGAATGGCACACGGCCCATCGGCACCCCACTCCCTTTGATGACACTGGCCCAGTGCAGCATGGGGGGCTTGCCGTCCTCGTCAACGCGGATATCGTGCAGGATGAGAAGGGGGGTGCCTGGAAACAGTGCCGGCCACATCAGACTCTGGGGAAGCACTTTCCGCGCCCGAGCCAATTCCGACAGACACCGCTCAATCTTCTCCACATTACCGGCCAACGGCTGGGGGCACGGGCTAGAAACGCTTGCGCCGGGCCAGGACTTCCCACCATCCCAAATGAGGCTTGTGGCACCAGTCACCCCATCCGCCGTCACGACAATCAGGATGAAGTCGTAGAAATCGCCGTATCCCACTCTGCCGGAAGCAGTGTGGAGCCGTTCCAGCAGCACGAGTCGCTTCCATTGGGTAAACCGGCGCTGCAGAAGACCGCAAAGCGCACGAAACGTGGGGGAATCGGGCCGTTTCGCGATGGCGTCGGCGTACATTCTGGTCAGATCGGCTTCGAACTCTTCGGACGCGACGGGCCGTCTTTCAATCTTTCCCCACGGCCCTGCTGAAGTGGACTCCTCACCCTCCCCAAACAAAGAACGCGAGCCCGCGCTGAACTCCTCACCCTCTGTAAACAAGAAATAGGGCCCTGCCAAGTCCTTGTACTTGACCGCCGTGATGGGAATCACGGCGCTCCCCTGCGGGCCAACGGGCTCGAACCCATGTAGTGGTGGATGGGCGCAACCTGCCGCAATGCACAGGCTGACGGCCAGCCACAGAATCAGTCCCAACGCTCTACACATATTGCACCTCCTGTCTTGGCGTCGCGTTGCGCGTTTCCCGGTGGTCCCAAGCATGATTGCCGGGGCGCGCCACGGCCTACATTCTGACGAAGCATGATTGCCGGGGCACGCCCCGGCCTACATTCGGATGCAGCATGATTGCCGGGGCGCGCCACGGCCTACATTCTGGCGCAGCCTGATTGCCGGGGCACGCCACGGCGTACATTCTTCAGGAGCAACGCGGGCGATACCGGCGCGCCGGGACTTGCCGCTACGGACGCGGCGGCTGGCGGCTACCAGATACGCTCGACCCAGCCGGTGTCGATGCGGGCGGCGTTGAAGTCGGGGTTCGACATGATGTCGAGATGCAGCGGCACGGTGGTCTGGACGCCTTCGATGACGAATTCGGCCAGGGCTCGGCGCATCGTGGCGATGGCGGCGGCGCGGGTCGGCCGGTGGACGAGCAGTTTGGCGATCATCGAGTCGTAGTGAGGCGAGATGGTCCATCCCTGGCAGCAGTGAGTATCGACACGGACGCCCGGCCCGCCCGGAACGCAGAACCGCTCGAGGGTGCCCGGTGACGGGCGGAAACCGTTGAAGCAGTCCTCGGCGTTGATGCGGCACTCGATGGCACAACCGCTCTGCTGGATGTCCTTCTGCCGGAACGCCAGCCGCTCTCCCGCCGCCACGAGAATCTGCTGCTGCACCAGGTCGATGCCCGTCACGAGTTCCGTCACGGGATGCTCGACCTGGATGCGTGCGTTGACCTCGAGGAGGTAGAACTTTTCGTCGCGGTCGACGAGGAACTCGACGGTTCCGGCGCCGGTGTAGCCGGCCTCCCTTGCCATGCGGACGGCGGCGTCGCACAGTTTGCCGCGCGTGCGGTCGCTGATACTGGGCGAGGGCGACTCCTCGACCAACTTCTGATGCCGCCGCTGGAGCGTGCAGTCGCGCTCCCACAGGTGGATGCAGTGACCGCGCGAGTCGGCCAGAACCTGGACCTCGACGTGGCGAGCGTCTTCGAGGTACTTTTCGAGATAGACTCGTCCGTCCTTGAAGGCGGCCTCGGCCTCGCTCTGTCCCTGTCCGACGGCCTGGGTCAGGCTGATGTCGTTGTGTGCGATTCGCATACCCCGCCCGCCGCCGCCCGCCGCCGCCTTCACGATGACGGGGTAACCGATCTCGCGCGCCAGGCGCACGGCCTCGTCCACGTCATCGAGTGCCCCGTCGGAGCCGGGAATGGTGTAGATCTTGGCGCGGCGTGCGAGTTGCTTGGCCTCGACCTTGTCGCCCACGCGTCGCATGGCCTCGACGTTCGGGCCGATGAACTCGATGTTGCACGATCGGCAGACCTCCGCAAAATGCGGATTCTCGGCCAGAAACCCGTAGCCCGGATGGATCGCGCCGACGTCGGCCACCTCGGCCGCCGAGATGATGCGGGCGATGTTCAGGTACGACTGGCCGGGCGCGGCCGGGCCGATGCAGATGGCCTCGTCGGCCAAGTCGAGGTAGCGGGCCCCGCGGTCGGCCTCGGAATAGACGGCAACCGCCTCGATGCCCATCTCCCGGCAGGCCCGGATGATGCGCAGTGCAATCTCGCCGCGATTGGCCACCAGGATGCGTGAGAACATGCTCTCTCCCCGGCCCGCTAGTGCTACTACGCTACTCCGCCTTCTGGTCCGCCTGGTGGCCTTCCCAGGCCACCAGGAACAGGCATAAACTGCGTTCGCGGCGGCCTGGGAAGGCCGCCGCGCGGAACGTGGCGTAGTAGTACTAATCCGGCCGCAGCACGAACAGAGGCTGGCCGAACTCGACGGGCTCGGCGTTCCTGAGGAGAACCGCCTCGATCGTCCCGCTCTTCTCGGCCCGGATTTCGTTGAAGACCTTCATGGCCTCGACGATGCAGACGACCGTGGACTCATCCACGCGGTCGCCCACCCTGACGAACGGGTCGGCCTCGGGGCTGGACGCCTCGTAAAACGTGCCGACCATCGGCGAGTCGATCGTCGGGAGTTTTTCCTCCTCCG
Organism: Planctomycetota bacterium; assembly: GCA_030602705.1. Taxonomy (GTDB): domain Bacteria; phylum Planctomycetota; class Phycisphaerae; order FEN-1346; family FEN-1346; genus JAUVZF01. The sequence continues at coordinate 5,394 of JAUVZF010000114.1, read as the reverse complement.
TCTCAGCCTCGCCGGCCGCCGCAGCGGGCGCCGCCGGCGGCGCTGCACCGGGCGCCGCCCCGGCCGGCGCCGGGGCCGGCACTTCATGCCCGGCCTTGCGCAGACGGACGGCCATGTCTTCGTGCTCGATCTCCAGTTCCGCCAGGCCGTGCTCGTCCATGAGCGTCAGGAGTTTGCGGATCGTTTCGAGGTCAACCTTGCCGGCGCCGGATTCGACCCCCTCGGTTCCCTGCTCGTCTGCCATGACCGTCCTCCCGCTACGGTTCGCCCGTCCGGCATCTGCAGCAGAAGCCGGCGGCTACAGGATCATCTGATCGGGTTCCTTCTCCACGTGTGTCAGCACGCTGCGGCCCGTCCGGGTGATGAGCACGTCGTCCTCGATGCGGATGCCGAACCGGCCTTTCAGATAGACGCCCGGTTCAACCGTGACCACCATGCCCGGCTCAAGTTCGCCCCGCACGCCTCTGTGGGCGAGCACCGGCCCCTCGTGCACCTTGCGGCCGATGCCGTGCCCCGTGCCGTGGCGGAACAACTTGCCGAACCCCGCTTCCTCGATGACGCCGCGCACGGCCGCGTCCACGTCCGTATACGCCACACCGGGCCCGGCGCGAGCGATGCCGGCGGCCTGGGCCTCCTGCACCACCCCATAAAGGCGGCGAACAAAACGCGGGATTCTACCGGCGAACAGGACCCGTGTCAAGTCGCACACGTAGCCGTCGGCTTTCGCGCCAAAGTCCACAAGAAGCACAGACCCGTGCTTAAGGCGCGTGCGCCCGGGAATGGCGTGTGGCCTGGCGGCGGAGGCGTCGATGGCCACGATCGTTGGAAAGGCCGGCCCGTCCGCGCCGGCCAGGCGCATCCGGTGGTCGAGATCGGCGGCCAGTTCGTGCTCGGTCATCCCGAGGCGGATCGAAGCGCGGAACGCCGCCCACGCCTGCTCGGCCACCCGGACCGCGCGACGGATGGCCTTCAGTTCCGTTCCATCCTTGCACAGCCGCAGTTGGCCGACGACCTCCGGAACTCGGACCAGCCGCACGCCTTTCAGGGCTTTGCGCAAACGCGACAGCAGCGCCACCGACACCGCTCCGGGGTCGTAACCCATCCGCCCCAGGTGCTTGCGCCGGACGACCTTCGCCAGGGCCTCGACCAGCGACCCGCGGCGGACCGTGACGGCCAGGTCCGGGCAATCGGCCTCGGCCTGCTCGGCGAAACGCGAGTCCGTGACCAGCCACCCTTTGCCCTTGCCGACGAGGAGCCAACTGTCCTCGCCCGTGAAACCGGAGAGGTAGCCGACGTTTACCGGGTCGGTGATGACCATGGCGGGAACGTCGCGCTCGCGAAGCGCGCGGCAAAGGCGAGCCGTGCGCTGGGCCGTGGGACGGCTTGTCCGCGGCTTCCGCAAAAGACATCTCCCGCGAAAAAACGACCGCCAACGCCGAAAAAACTTTGCGACGTAAGTTGGCCTGCACCAAAGAGTTAGGACTATGTTAGGGCACGCCGCCCAGAAAAGATCAAGTTTTCCCGGCCGCAGGCCGATTTCTCCGTTGACGTTAGGATACTGTTAGGGTATCATGCGGTCGATCGAGATGGATGCAGCGTGCGGCTCTTTGACAACCGTTTTACGAAGCAACCAAGGCGCTTATAGCGGTCCTCGGGTTGGAGTGCAAGCAAACTCCGCACGGCCGACCCGGCGGCCGCCGGTCAATGACCGGTCCGTCGGCGGACCTTGCGCGACCCTGACGCATCGAACACATGGGAAGAGGATCGGGCGAGGTTGAGGGGCAACCCGTGCCCTCCTCAGCCCGCCCGCCTCGCCCCATCTTTCCGCGTCAGGGACGCCGGACGCAGCCGGCGTATCTTCATGGTCGCCCTGCCCCACAGGCGGCCATCCCCACGACCGGTCAGCGCACCCAACGTCTCGCCGCACACCGAAGGCCCGGCGGAGGTGTCCCCCACACACCTCGGCTCCGGCCGCGCGGCAGGACGAAAGCCAGCGGTCTTTGGCGTCGCCGCCCCCACCGGCGACGCGAGACCACAAGGGGCCGGGGCTCCGATTGGGGGGTGCTCCGGCCCTCCCCTCCTTCGTGCGATTGCGGATTGGGGAGCACCGGTCAACAGGTTGCGCGAAAGCCGCAACAGCGCCGCCGTTCGAGCCTGTAGGCCGGGGCGGGCCCCGGCGAGTTGGCGCCCATCGACTCGGTTGCCGGGGCGGCGCGTTGCTCTGCCCCGGCCTACATGCTTGACAGCCAAGCGCCGCCGTTCGAGCCCGCCGCCGTTCGAGCCCGCCGCGGGAGCGGCGGGGCACGTTCCCACAGCATCGTACCTGCCGCGCGCACGAAGCCTGCCACATACGGGCACCATCGAATTCGGGAGAAACGCCATGAACCTGACGCCTCGCCAACACGAGATCGTAGAGTTTATCCGCGACTACGTTGCGGAGAACGATTATGCGCCGACGATGCAGGAGATCGCCGACCACCTGGGCGTGTCGCGCCCGACGGTCTTCGAGCACATCGAGGCGCTCGAGGCCAGGGGCGCCCTGTCGCGTCAGGCCCTGCGGAGCCGGGGCATCGAACTGGCGCCGGAACTTTCGGGCCGAGCGACCGCGCTGCCGCTCATCGGCCTCATCGCCGCCGGCAGCCCCATCGAGGCCATCGAAGACACCGAGGTCCTCGACCTGGAGGAACTCTTTCAGGGCCGCGCGGGCGAGACGTTCGTCCTGCGGGTGCGCGGCGACTCGATGATCGACGAGCAGATTTGCGACGGCGATTACGTCATCGTCGAGAAACGGTCGCAGGCACGAAACGGCGAGACGGTCGTCGCACTCCTCGAGGGCGGCGACGCGACGCTCAAGAAGTTCTACCGCGAGCGCAGCCGCATACGCCTCCAACCGGCCAACCCGTCGATGAAGCCCATCTACACGAAGGACTGCCGGATTCAGGGGGTCGTCATCGGGATCCTACGGAAGTACTGAGCCAACAGAGCGCCGGCCCCGTAACCCTGCACGCACCGGGGCATGATACGCGGGCCACCGCTCTCGCAGCGGCGCAGGATGCTGCGCGACGATGGGCTCTGCTGCCCTCTCGCTGATGACAGGCACCGATTATGGACGCCCACGAGAAACTTCGTCTCCTGGCCGATGAGGCGCGCTACGACATCTCCTGTGCCTGCGGGAGAAAGGAGAACCGCGACGACCACCGCCGCCGCGGACCGGGCGGCTTGTGGCTCTACCCGGCCTCGGTGCCGCGAGGCGGAACGTCCGTCCTGCTGAAGACCCTTCTCTCGAGCGTCTGCACGAACGATTGCCGGTACTGCCACCTGCGTGCGGGGCAGGACGTGCGTCGTTGCACGCTCGATCCGTCGGAGGTGGCCCGACTGTTCATGAACTACTACGAGCAGGGCAAGGTCTTCGGACTGTTCCTCTCCTCGGGCGTGCTGCGCAGTCCGGATTACACGATGGACCGCCTCCTCGGCGCCGCCCATATCCTGCGCCGGCGGTACGCGTACCGCGGATACCTGCACCTGAAGATCATACCCGGCGCGTCCGACGCCGCCATCGAAGCGGCCCTGGCGCTGGCGAGCGCCGTCTCGCTGAACGTCGAGGCGCCGACGCCTTCATCGTTCCGTCTGCTTTCGAGCACGAAACGGTACGAGGAAGACATCGTGCGGCCGATCCGTCTGATCAGCCGCCTGACGGCCTCGGGCGGCCCGTACGCGCGGGTCAAGCAGACCACCCAGTTCGTGGTGGGCGCCGCCGAGGAAACCGACGCCCAGATCGTCGAGGCCGCCTTCCGTCTCTACCGGCGCTGGCGGTTGAACCGCGTCTATTTCAGCGCCTACCAGCGTGGCGCCGGCGATGCCTCCCTGCCCGGACAGCGTGGCGGCACCCGCCCCGAGGACCTGCCCGCGCGCGAACACCGCCTGTACCAGGCCGACTGGCTGATCCGGAAATATGGCTTCGAGGCAGACGAGATCCCCTTCGAGGCCGACGGGAACCTGTCGCTCGCGGCCGATCCGAAAGAGATGTGGGCCCGTCGCCATCCAGGGCGTTTCCCCATCAACCTTAACAAGGCCGACCGTTGGGAACTTCTACGGGTTCCCGGTTTCGGCCCGGTCACGGTCCGCCGCATCCTTGACCTGCGCCGAGGCGGCGGCCGTGTCCGACGAATCGAGGATCTGGGCCGGCCCGGCAGGCGCCTCCGCGAGGCCACCGCATACGTTACGTTCTGAGCGGCGGGGTGAGGACACCCACCGCGCGAAGACGCGCACACGCGGCCGTGAACTGCGCTATGCGGTATGAGAAGTTGCCGCGCGGTGGACAAGATTGCCCACCGCGCGAGTCATCGCTACACAAGAACGTGAACTGCTCCGGCTCGAGACTCGCCGAACGATCGGCCTCAGGCATCTTCCAGCGAAAACACGGGAACGACGACCTTCCGTCTGGCCTTGCGGGTTGGGTTCTGGAGTATCTTCTCGATTCTGCGCGTCGTCACTTCGTCATAGAACTGCTCGCCGCATCCTTCACAGACCCGCGCCGGGATTTCCTCGATGGCCACCAACCCTTCGTCTCCCCAGAACGCCGCCCTCACGATGTCCGCGCGTGTCCCGGACCCGCAGTATTCGCAAGCAAGGGCCTCGTCATCGCGTCCGTCCTCCGCCTGCCTTTCCTCCCGCTCGTCGCGGTCCATGACTTATCCCTTCACCAGGCTCTTGGCAGCGGCTGCGATGCTGGACGCACCGACGCGCATGTGGTTGAGCATTTCCGGGGCGCCCGGTGCAGGGGCGTCAGGAAAGGCAAGGCGCTTGATCTTCGTGCCCGGCAAGGCCTCCGCGACGCGGGCGACGATCTCCGTGCAATTGCAGAAACTGTACGACCCGTCATCAGAGGTCAGGAGCCTACCTGTCTTCCGGACCGACTTGATGATGGTCGGCATGACCCCTTCCAGAGGCGCCAGCGTTCGCGGATCGATGAACTCCGCGCTGATCCCTTCCTTCCCAAGTACCTTCACCGCCTTGGCGATCTCGACCGTCTGCGGCGCGTAGCCGACGATGGTGATGTCCGTACCTTCTATGCGGACTGCGGCTTCGCCGATGGGAACCGTGTACGGCTCGTCAGGGATCTCGGGGCCCGAGGCGGGCACCCGGTAATGGCAGAAGACGACCGGGTCCACATCCCGGATCGCCGAGACCATCAGTCCCTTGGCATCGTAGGGTGTGGAGGGGATGACCACCTTCAGGCCGGTCAGGCCCGCGTAGGCCGATTCCAGCCCTGCGTCGGCGTGCTGGCCACCTTGCCGCGGTGTCCGGCCGGCCATGTCGGCCCAGAGCACCATGGGGAATGCGGCCTGGCCGCCGGTCATGTGCCGCAGTTTCCCCGCGTGGTTGAACATCAAC
>JAUVZF010000057.1 GCA_030602705.1 Planctomycetota bacterium | reverse complement strand
CCTTTTCCTTTCCCTCTCCCCGGGCCGCTGAAGCGGCCCGGGGAGAGGGAAAGGGGAAACAGAGGGGGCGCCATTTCTGCCACCGGGGGTAAAACCCCCGGCCTACACCCCTGCGGGGCAAAGCCCGCCGAGGCGGGCTCTCAAGAGGCCCGGCACATCGACTCACTTCTGCTGACAGAAAAACTTGCCACACCCCATTTCGCGCGGCCCGTATGGGCCGCGCTATGTGCAGCCGTAGTGTGCTCCCCCCGCCGAGAGTAAGCGTCGCAGCAACCTCATTCCCGCATACAACCGCCGCTCGGCAAAGTCAACGCTTCCCGTGCCTGCGTCCATGAAGAAACGCCCCCACGCCGCCGAGGGCCAGCAGCGCGAGGGTGGCGGGTTCGGGGATGGCCAGAATGGTCGCTCCGGCATCGTGGGTTTTAATGTTCACCGCCCACGGCGTCCCGTCCATCCACTCGCCACTCAACTGGTCTGTGCCCAGGACATGCGCGGCGGGTCGGGAGACCCGCCGCGCGTCATTCTAATGAACTGCGGGCGGTCAGCCGCCGCGGCGGCGAAGGAGCAGGCCGCCGAGACCCAGGCCCAACAGCGCCAGCGTCGCCGGTTCGGGCACGACGTCCAGGTAGAGGCTGCCGGTCCTCTCGGCCACGACGAACCCCAGGCCTGCCATGGCGTTCTCGAACGCCGTGGTGTCGATGTCGAACGCATCGGCGCTGAAGCCGACGATCCTGGCGGCATAGGCGACGATCTCGAACGAATCGCCCTCCTCGAGCGTGCCGCCGGCCGTTCCCGGGTCCCCGAGCGAGTCCAGCGAGATGACCTTGATGCTAAACGGGTCCCCCGAGGTGGCGGAGACGATGAGGTCAAACCCAGAGATGTGCAGCAGGTCCCAATCGGCCCCGGCCGTCGTGCCGTCGAGATCGTTCACCTCCCACTCGTAGGCTGCGCCGGCGCCCAAGGTGACCTCGCCGTCGGCGATAAGCGTTCCGACGCTCTCGCCTGGCGCGAGTGTCCCGCCCCGCAAAAGGTCAATCGCCGCGGCCCTGCCGTCGCCGCCGAGCGTGCCGCCGTCCTCCACGGTCACGGTGGAGTCCGCAGGCAGCCAACCGGAAACCCGCAGCGTGCCGGCGCTGACCGTCGTGCCGCCGGTGTACTCGTGGTCGTCGGAGGTCACCTCCAGCGTTCCCGCGCCGGTCTTCGTGACGGAGCCGTCGCCCGTGATCATGCCGTCGTAGGTGGCGTCGGACCCCTGGTCAAAGGTCACGTTGCTGTCGTTCGACAGGGCGACGTCGCCGAGGATGCTGCCGGTGCCTCCCACCCCGGCGTATCCCACCAGCGTGCCGCCGGCAACGGCGGTCCCGCTGTAGGTGTTGGCGCCGGTCAGTTCCAGCGTCCCCGGGCCGGTCTTGGTCAATCCTGCGGTCCCGGCGTCGATGACCGACTCGATGCGGGCGTCCACGTTGGCCTCGATGGTCGGCGCGCTGCCCTCAAGGGTAATCGTCCCGCCGGTCAGTGTGTACCTGTGGCCGCCGGCTTCGTCGAACACGATGCCGCCCGCGGTGACGCCGGTGACGGCATCGACAGTGACGGTGAGGTCGGCGGTGGCGTCGCCGGCGCCGAAGCAGGCGATGGCCTTTTTCGTATTGTCCCAGATGACGTTACCTTCCTCGTCACACCAGTTATCGCCGCCATCGATCCACGTGCCATTGCCGTCCTGGGCGCCGTCATCAGGAACATCGGTGTCCGCGTCCCACACGAGCGGCAGCGCGAACGTAAGGGCCAGACTGTGCTCGCCTCCCGCGGCGATGGCGACAAAGGCGGCGCCATACCAGGGGTTGGGGTCGCCGGGGTCGCCCCAGGCCGGGTTTAGGCCTGGCCCCAAGAGCGCCGCGGTGACGTCGGGCGCGCCGCTGCACTGGCCGGCGCCGTCGTCGCCCCATGCGGTGATGGACCCGTCGGAGGCCAAGGCCAGATTGTATTTGCCTCCACAGGAGGCGGCGGTGAAGCCGTCGCCGTCGGGCGGGACCATCCCGTCCGGCACGTCGTTCCAGCCCCAGCAGACGATGGACCCGTCGGAGTCCAGGGCCATACTGTGCCACAAATCCGCGGAGAGGGCGGTGAAGCCGGTCCCGGCGGGCGGGGTGGCCTGGCCAGCCCAGTTATACCCGCTCCAGCCGACGATGGACCCGTCGGACTTCATGGCCAGACCGTGCATCTCTCCCGCGGCGACGGCGATGTAGCCCGCGTCGGTGGGCGCGAGCTCGCACTGGCCCCAGTAGTCCCGGCCCCAGCTGACGATGGACCCGTCGGAGGTCAAGGCGTGAGCGTGCGTGTTGCCGGTGGTGGTCACGTCGAAGGCGGTGTAGCCATCGTCGGTGGGCGCGTCGGTGACCATGTTGTAGCCGTTACTGCCCCAGGCGACGATGGACCCGTCGGAGGCCAGGGCCAGACCGGTTTCCCCTCCCGCGCCGATGGCCGTGAACCCGGTCCCGGCGGGCGCGTTGCTGACTTGGCCGGCGCCGTCACCGCCCCAGGCGGCGATGGACCCGTCGGACCTCAGGCCCAGACTGAAGTTGCCTCCCGCGGAGATGGCGATGAAGTCGTCCCCGTCGGGCACGCCGCTGACTTGGCCGTAGTCGTCCCTGCCCCATGCGACGATGGTCCCGGCCCGGGCGGGCGTCGCCGCCGCAAGCCACACCGACACCACCATAGCCGCCACCAATGTTACTCTGCGACCCTGCTCTGCGAAGACCGCTACGCAGGGCGAAGCAGAGAGCGGCGCTTCGCTGCGTAGCACGAGTACACCATGAGTTGCAGTTTTCATTTTCGCTCCTCCCCCGTGGTTTCTCGTGCTTCGCAGCGAAGCGCTGCTTCGCAGAGTAGCACCGGTTCTCTTTTGCGCGGCCCGTACCGGGGCGACCGTGTACGCCAACACAGGTGATACTTCAGGAGGGCTATCCCCACAGACGATCTCCCCGGGTACGACCATAGTATAGCACAAAACGGGCGAAAAGCAAATGGGTAGGGTAAGTCCTTGTTGCACAAGGGGTTAGGAAATTCCTGCCCGCCGGATTTTTTTGCCTGTCCATTGCGTTCGCGGCGGCCTGGGAAGGCCGCCGCGCGGAACGTAGCACGGAGGCGTATCGCCCCCGGGGAATCCGGGCACCCTTCCCGTATTGGTACCTGTTTAGCGTGGTGTCATTCCGATCCTTGTTGATACCGGATGCGTACGCAGCGAGCGCGGCTCGAGCCGCGGTGAGTCGAGAGCCTTCCGAATGGGACCGGCCGCCGGCCACCCGGCCGGAAAAACGCACGGCTCGAAAAACACACGGCCGGGCAAGACGGGCCGTGGCACAGGGCGTGAAAAACGCACGGCCCGTACGGGCCGCCGGCCACGGCACGAGCCGTACCCGTGCCAGGGTGGCACACGCACACGGCGCGGGGGGTTGGGACACCTACCGCGCAACGCGCGGGCAAACGCACGGGGGTGCAGAGCACAACCACACTACTTCTTGCCGCCGAGCGAGAACAGGTGGGAGAGGGTGCGCAGATACATCACGCCGTCGGCGACGGCGGGTGTGGCGTAACTTTTCTCGCCGAGTTGGACGCGTGCAAGGAGTTTGAACTTCTCGGAAGCGGCCAGGACGATGACCTCGCCTTTGCGCGAGATGCAATAGAGGCGGCCGTCCACCCACACGGGCGAGCCGTAATAGAATCCGCCGATGCGTTCGCGCCAGATTTCCCGGCCGGTCTTCACGTTGAGGCACGCGACCTTGCCGTCGTCGTGCCAGAGGAACAGACGACCGTCCTTGACCACGGGCGTGGGCACAAGGGGGACGGGTTTCTTGAGTTGGTAGATGACTTTCGGCCCGATGCCCCGCTCGCGCGAGCCCGGCCGCACGGCAACGTAAAGCGTCCCCCGGACGCCGGCGCCGTACCCGGCGATGACAAGACCCGGGGCCGTGACGGGCGAGGCGACGCAGCGGTCGCTGAAGATCTTGTCCACCTCCCAGTTGACCTTGCCGGTGGCCGGGTCCACGGACGTGATGCCGTGGCCCGCGTTGGTGAAGATTAACTCGGGCCCGGCGCCGTCGGGCTGGTAAACGCACGGTGTCGAGTAGGCCGCCAGGACGGTGCGGCGCGGGAGTTGCCACCGCGTTTTCCCCGTCTTGCGATCGACGGCGATGAGGGAACTTTTGCCCGGCTTGCCGATCACGCCCTTGGGCAGTTTGATCATGCCCTTGGGAAGATAGTCGTACAGATGCAGATCCTCCTGGTCGTTTGCCAGCACGACGAGATCCCCGACGATGATCGGCGAGGTGCCGCTGCCGTGGAGGCCCACAAACGGCCCCAGGTCGCGGCGCCAGACCTCCCGGCCATCGGTGTCGAGGGCCAGGAGGACGATCTCCTTCGGCGTCGTCCACGTGAGGACCACGCCGCCGGCGTCGGCTGCCGGAGTCGCACTGGCAAAGGAGTTGTCGCGGTGCTGGTTGAAGGTCTCGGAGGAATACTCGCGCTTCCAGAGTGTGCGGCCGTCGGCCGCGTCGAGGCAGAGGATGATCCGCGCGGCGTCCTCCACGATGCTGCATGTCAGGAAGATGCGCTTGCCCCAGAGGACGGGCGATGAGTGGCCGGTGCCGGGCAAGGTGATCTTCCAGTTGTAGTCCGCGTCGGTCCAGGTAACCGGCACGGTGGTGGCCTGGCTGATGCCGGTGCCGTTGGGTCCGCGAAAGCGGCTCCACTCACCTTCGTCGTCGGCCGAGACGGACGAGACGGCGAGCGCGACGGCTGCGACGGTCGCGATGCGGCAGGGCATTGGCGGCTCCTGGAAATCCTATGGTTTCGCGCCGGCCCAGCAGGCGACTGTGCCGTTCTTCATCGCCATGTAGAGGCTGCCGTAGGCTGCGGCGAGGCCGCGGCCGTGAGCCGCATCGCGCCGAGCAGCACACGGTCATCCCGGCGCGCCGGTACGCGTGGCCGTGCCACCCGGCTAAACACCTACCCCCTCAAGAGGGTGGCGCTGTCGGCGGTCCTTGCCGGTCGCACGGCGCCTTGCAACAGCCGCACGTCTTATCCTTGCCGCCCAGCGTGCGCCACATGCGCCGGCCGACGAGCACCGTCATGGCGGCTACGATAAGAACGACCAGTATGGTCTCTGCCGTGGCCATGTTCATCCCGTTCCCAATCCGAGTGCGCTGCCTATCTGATAGACCAGCAAGGCGGCAACGTAGGCGAGCCCGGTGAGTCCTGCCCACTGGAGGAGTGCCCATTTCCACGATCCGCTTTCGCTCCACATGACGGCGACCGTGGCCACGCAGGGAAATCCGAGCAGCGAGAATATCATGATGGCGACGGCCTGAAGCGGCGTGTAGTTGCGCCTGAGAGCGTCCTGGAGCGGCTCGGCCTGTGCCTCGTCCGTCTCGCCGAGCGAATAGACGATGCCCATCTGTGCGACGAAGACCTCCTTGGCGGCAAATGCGCCCATCATGGCCGTGTTGACCCGCCAATCGAAGCCGAGCGGCCGGGTGACGGGCTCAAAGGCCTTGCCGACGCGGCCGGCAACCGAGTATTCGAGCGCCGTCGCCTGCTGACCCTCGGCCGCCAGGTCCTCGATGTCACCGGCGTGCGGCTTGGGGTAACTGGTCAGCGCCCACAGGAGGATGGAGACGCCGAGGATGATCGTGCCTGCCTTACGGACGTACATCCAGCCCCGCTGCCACGTGTGGATGAGCGTGCCCTTGACGGTGGGTGCGCGGTAGGGTGGCAGTTCCATGACGAACGGTTCGGCCTCGCCGCGAAAGAGTGTGGACTTTAGCAGTTTCGCCGCCAGCGCCGCCACCACGGCCCCCACGACGTACATCATCCACAGAACCGGCCCTCGCCACTTCTCGATGAAGAAGGCGGCCGTGAACATCATGTAAATCGGCAGGCGGGCGCTGCAACTCATCAGCGGCAGGATGAGCATGGTCGTCAGTCGGTCGCGCCGGCTTGCCAGGACTCGCGTCGCCATGATCGCCGGAATCGTACACCCGAAGCCGATGACCATCGGGATGAAACTCTTGCCGTGCAGGCCGATCTTGTGCATCCACCGGTCCATGATAAACGCCGCACGGGCCATGTAGCCGGAATCCTCCAGCACGGCAATCGCCAGAAACAGAATCAGGATGTTCGGCAAAAAGACGATCACCGCACCGACGCCGCGGATGACCCCGTGCACCAGGAGCGACCGCAGGGCGCTGTCGCTGCCGGCCGCCCACAGCCCGCCCACCGCCTGCCCCAACCACTGGAAGGCGTAATCGATGGCCTCCATCGGGTACTCGCCCAGGCGGAACGTTGCCCAGAACACCACGTACATCAGCCCCAGAAAAATCGGCAACCCAAGAACCGGGTGCGTGACGATGGCGTCGATCGCGTCGGACCGCGTGTGCCGCAACTCGACCGTGTTCCTGACGGTCTCCTGGCACGCCCCGCTGATGAAGCCGTAGCGGCGGTCGGCGATGACGATCTCGGGCTCGTCGCCGAGAATCTTCCTGAGACGGCCGACGGCGTCGTCTGCGGCGGCCAGCACCGCCTCCGCATTCCCACATATGTGCCGGATGCGCTCGCGAATCGGCCGGTCGTTCTCCAGGAGTTTCAGTGCGACCCATCGCACCTGCCGCGGGGCCAGGCGGTCGGCCTCCGGCTCCAGAACCGCAGCCAGTTTGCCGATCTCTTTGTCGATCTCCGGCCCATAGGTGATGGGGACGGGGCGCAGGCGGCGCGCCCCCGTCGCAACGTCGACGATGGCATCGCGAATCCGGCCGATGCCTTCACCGCGGTTGCCGACCGTCCGGACCAGCGGCACGCCGCCCAGCAGGACCGACAGTTGTTCCAGATCGAACACGTAGCCGCGCGCGGCCGCAATGTCGCTCATGTTCAGCACGAGTACCAGCGGCATGCCCAATTCCATGAACTGGACGGCCAGGTACAGGTTGCGCTCGAGGTTGGAGGCATCGAGGATATCGACGACGACCTGCGGGTGCTGGTCGATGACAAACTCGCGGGCGACGAGTTCGTCGGTGGAGTAGGCGGTGAGGCTGTACGTGCCGGGCAGGTCCACCACGTCGAGCGATAGGCCGCGGTGGCGGCAGACGCCCACCTTCTTTTCAACGGTTACGCCGGGGTAGTTGCCGACGTGCTGGCGCGAGCCGGTCAGTGCGTTGAAGATCGTCGTCTTGCCGGAGTTGGGGTTGCCGGCCAGGGCGACGGTCAGCCGCCCATACGGGCCGTATGGCCGGGCCTCCTCTATGGGTCTGTCACCGCTCATTCGGTGGGCGCCGTTGTCCCGGTAGGGGTCCCTGTGCCGGATCCGTCTGGAGGGATGGGAATCACCATGACCCGCCGTGCCATCCCACGGCCGAGGACGATACGCGACTCGCCGGTGGCCAGAACGAACGGGCCGCGGCCGCCGTTGTGGACGACGCGAACTTCGATGCCCGCGTGAAGGCCCATCGCCGCCAGGCGAGACCGCAGCCCTACGCCGCCGTGCACCGTGACCAACTGTGCGGTCGCCCCGTCCGGAAGGGAGGCGAGCGAGGCAACACCAGGTTGCTCGGCATGTCCGAAGCGCATCACGGTTGGCGGCCCTCCACGGAAGCGTCAGGGTTCCCGGCATGGCGGCAGAACTCGCGAAACGCCTCGGCCCAGGGACCATCCACACCGGACCGCTGCTCGACGAAATGGAGAAACTGCACGAACCGGTCGAGGACATCGCCCTTGATGACATGCTCCATCTTACATGCAATGGTCTCGGCCTCGGCCTCCGGAACGCCGATGACCCGCATCAGAAACCGCTTCAGAACACGGTGCCGCCTCAGCAGCACCTTGCCCATCGCTTCGCCCTCTTCACAGAGCGTCACGTACTGGTACGGCTCGTAGTTGACGAGGCCGCGCTCGGCCAGGGCCTGAACCGCACACGTGACGGACGACTTGCCGACGCCCACGAGCGCCGCAATCTCTTTCATCCGGGCCATGCCGTGACGCTGAACAAGCAGATAGACGGCCTCGAGGTAATCCTGTAGGCTCTCGCTGAGTCCCGCGGTTTGTGTTGCCTGGTCCATTGCGCCAAACCGTCGTTTTTCGCCCGTGTCCGGGCCTTTCCCCCTCGAAGTTCGTCTCAGGCATCATAGTTCGCCGCGCCGAACTTGTCAAGGGGTTTTTTGGCGGCTGCACGGCCCAAGGGCCGTGCCACCCCGCCAGGAGGGTGGCACGGCATCCGTACGGAGGCCGTGAGCCGCGTCGCGCCGAGCCCGCCGCGGAAGCGGCGGGGCACGTTCCCCACCTTGGCACGTGCCCTGCCATGGAAGATGCCCCCGACCTCCCCGGTACGGGTCCAGACTTCGGACCGGTCGGGGCTCGAAGGGCTCGCGCTGCGTGCCACCCCGGTCACGCCGCGCCGCACCGAGCAGCACACGGCCACGCTTCGCGTTGCCGTGCCACCCGTCGAAAACTGCGCCTCGCCCCTGATAGGAGGGTGGCACGGCATCCGTACGGGGGCCTCATCACGCCGGGCCGACTCAGTTCGAGTGTTCTCGGTTGCATTCGGGGGGGGGGCGGCTACAATACAGCATCGCAAATGCCGGCCCGCGGGGCCGGCCGGAGTCAAATCGGAAATGTCGACATAAGCGCGTTCGACAAGGGAAGAATAATGGATCGTAGACAATTCCTGCATAACATGATTGCTTGCACTGCGATTGGTTCGCTGACTCAAGTCACGGCTGGAGCGGAATCCTCCCGTCGCCCCAATATTGTCTTTATCCTGGCCGACGACCTGGGGTATGGCGACCTGGGATGCTACGGCCAGAAGAGAATCAAGACGCCGCGTCTTGACCGAATGGCTCAGGAAGGGATTCGCTTCACCAGCCACTACTCGGGGTTCACCGTCTGTTCGCCGTCACGTTGTGCACTGATGACGGGCAAGCACATGGGCCACGCGTCGGTCAAGAGCAATGGCGGGACCTTAAAAAGGAAAGATATCACGGTTCCAATGCTGTTGAAAGAGGCGGGATACAAGACCTGCATGATCGGCAAATGGGGACTGGTAGGAAGACCGGGACATCCGGGCAGCCCCAACAACAAGGGCTTCGACCATTTCTTCGGCTTCGACAACCAGGGCTTTGCCCACTTCTACTATCCGGAGTATCTCTGGCGCAACGACCAAAAGGTGCTGTACCCAGAGAACCATAACCTGCGGGTCAAGGGCGAATACACCCCGGGCAAGGGCACCTACAGCCACGATGAATTCACCAAGGAGGCGATCGGCTGGATCAAGGAGAACAAGGACCATCCGTTCTTCCTGTATCTGCCCTTCTGTATTCCGCATGCGGAACTGACGGTCCCGGAAGACTCGATGGCGCCCTACCTGAAACTGAACTGGCCGGAGACGCCCAGGATAGAAGGGAAGGGAAATACCGGCGGAGGCAAGGACGCCGGCTACGGTAGTCAGTACAAGAGGGGATACTGCGGCCAGAGCCATCCCAACGCCGCTTACGCCGGCATGGTCTCTCGCATGGACAGGAGCATCGGGCAAATCCTGGATCTTCTGGACGAATTGAGGCTGAGCGACAACACACTGGTCATCTTCAGTAGCGACAATGGTCCGTCGCCGGAAGGTGGACAAAGCCTGGAGTTTTTCAATAGCGCCGGGCCGCTGAGCGGAGCCAAACGCAGCATGCGGGAAGGCGGTATCCGAGTTCCGGCCATCGCGCGCTGGCCGGGCAAGATTGAACCCGGTCGAACCAGCGACCACCCGAGCGCGTTCTGGGACTTCATGCCGACGGCCTGTGAATTGGCCGGGGTCGAGGCGCCCAAGGATATCGACGGTATCAGTTATCTGCCCGAGCTGCTGGGGCGGACCGAGGCGCAGGAAAAACATGACTACCTTTACTGGATCTGGGCCATTCGCGTGGGCAAATGGAAACTACACCGTCGCGGCAAGACCCGCTACGCACTCTACGATCTGGAACACGATATCGCCGAAAGAAACGATCTGGCCGAAACGATGCCTGAAATAGTCGCCCGCTACAGCAAGTATTTTGACGAAGCAACTCGCAAGTAGTGTAGAACACCCTTTTACTCTTGCCAGGCAGCCGGGGCTGCTGCACTGACATGCAGCGTCGTAGTATTGGCCCCCGGCGCCGAGCCTCGGCTTTATCAGCCCGCGCCCTTGACCGCCATGCGCAGGCCGTACAGCCCCTTGCTGGCCGTGATGAAGAGCGTCTTGCGGTCCTTGCCGCCGAAACACACGTTCGCCGTCCAGCGCTGGGGGACCTCGATGCGGGCGATCTTCTTGCCGCTCGGGTCGAAGACCGTGACGCCGCGGCCGGTCAGGTACACGTTGCCGCGTGAATCGATGGTCATGCCGTCGGAGCCCATTTCACAGAAGCGTTTGCGGTCCGAGAGCGTGCCGTCCTGGTGGATGCGATAGACATAGGTCTTCTTGTCGCGGATGTCGGCCACGTACAGACTCTTGCCGTCGGGCGTGCCGATGATGCCGTTCGGCTGCACCAGGTCGGCGGCCACGCGCGAGAGCGTCTTGCGGTCCGGCGAGAGGTAGTACACGCACTGGGCGTCCTGCTCCGTCGGCCCGCGCTTCCAGTACGGCCGCTTGTAGAACGGGTCGGTGAAGTAGATTCCACCGTCGGGCCGTATCCACAGGTCGTTGGGGCCGTTCAGGAGTTTGCCGTTGTAGTCGGCGATCAGGACGGTCGCCTTCCCCGACGGATCGATGGACCAGAGTTGGTTCTTCTCGTCGGCGCAGGCCAGCAGGTTGCCGGTGCGGTCGAAGTACAGTCCGTTGGATCGCCCGCACGGCTGAAGGAACGTCGAGAGTTTACCGCCCACGCTCCATTTCAGGATGCGGTCGTTGGGCTGATCGGTGAAGAAGACGTTGCCCTCGGCATCGACGGCCGGTCCCTCGGTGAACTTGAAGCCGTCGGCCAGTTTTTCGGGCGCTGCTCCCGGCGCGATGATGCCTTGCCCTGCGGCAGAGTGCGTCAAACCGCATACCAGCGCTAGCGCGACGGCTGCCGCAGCCATCCTTTTCATGCGTATCTCCTTTGCGTTGTTCGGGCGGCCTTGCCGGCGACCATGAGATGGGCTCCTTGCGCGTGGGCTCCACGACGCGTGGCGCATTCCACAGTCCGCGGCGGCGCGGTCAAGAGAAGCGAGGCGCCGGGCATAAAGCCCGGCGCTACAACTGCGGCTTGGTTGTAGCGCCGGGGTTTATCCCCGGCGCATCCTGGCCGGCGCCGCCGCCAACGGCCGCCCGTACGGGCGCTACAACTGCGGCTTGGTTGTAGCGCCGGGGTTTATCCCCGGCGCATCCTGGCCGGCGCCGCCGCTAACGGCCGCCCGTACGGGCGCTACAACTGCGGCTTGGTTGTAGCGCCGGGGTTTATCCCCGGCGCATCCTGGCCGGTGCCGCCGCCAACGGCCGCCGGGCATAAAGCCCGGCGCTACAACTGCGGCTTGGTTGTAGCGCCGGGGTTTATCCCCCCGTACGGGTCGGCCTGACCAACGGCCGCCCGTACGGGCGCTACGGACTTGGGTGCACGCCAAGGCGGCCGCCGGAAGCCGCAACTCACTTCCGCCCGGTCGGCGTCTTCACGTCGATGCGCTTGAGGATAAGTTTACCGTCCGGACCCACGGCGAGGTGGAAGTCAACGTCGCGCACAACCGTCTGGCCGGCCGGTCCGGCGCTGGACTTCAGCAGCATCCGGATCCGGCCTGCAATCCGTGGCTCCGTCTTCGACGGCCCCGTCATGGTCAGCACGTGGTTGGTCCACCGTGTGTGCTCGTCAAGGATTTTTCCCGTGAGGCCGAGTTGGGCCTTGATCTCCTCATACGGGGCCCGCTCGCGTCGTCCGTCGCTGATGCGCCAGTTTCTCAGTCTCCTCGGGAGTTTGGCGCGTATGGCCTGGGCCTGGCCGGCGGCCAGCAGGTTGGGCGTGGCGGCAACCTCGGAGACGAGTTTCCACACCCCTTTGGGATACTCGTAGAACACCCAGCACGCGCTGGGCGAGCGGACCGCGGTTCTCCCGCCGACCTGCCGGTTCCAGGTAACCGACAGCGAACCGGTGACAACGCAGAGGGGGCCGTGCCACGTCCGCGCCGCTCCGGAAGGCATACTTCGCGGTCGCGCGTAGGTCTTGGCCATCTCGGCCTTCGTGATGCGTATCTGAATGGTGCCGCTTCGGGCGTTTTGCCGCTGCCGCCAGAGTGCCGGGGCGTAATGGAGTCTCGACCCGCGATCGCCGACGAAATCGCGGGCGAGCGCGCCTTCGACCGCAGCGAAGTCGCCCTCGGCCACCGCTTGCCAGAACGTCTCGAACGCCTCGCGGACGCCTTCCGGAATCATCTTGGTTCCGGAAGTCCGGATCGTCGCACGGGGAATCGTTGTGCCGGCCGGCGGCAATTCCGACCGCACTCCCGGCCCCGACATCGCCTGTCCGAACTGCCGGCGCAGGCGCGCGAGGTGCCGGCTCTGGGGGAACCGGCCGGCCAGTTCTGCCAACGTCTCGCGGGCCTGGCCGGTTTTGCCGAGTGCCGCGTAGACGCCGACCAGGGCTTTAAGCGCCTCCTCGCAGAGCGGGAAGTCCGGATGCCGGGCCACGAGCGCTTCGCCACACCGCGCTGCCTCCGTGAAACGGTCAACGCCCCCGCCCGCCGTCATGATGGTTGCGTGAATCCACAGCGCCCACGCCGCGTACCGGCTGGTCGGATACTGCGAATAGATTCGCTCAAGGGCCGGCACGACCGTCTCGGGGTCGGGTCGCGTGCCGACCAGCCACTGGGCGGTCTCGATCGTCCACAGATTCCCGGCCGCAACGTCCTCGGCCGACCGCGGCGCCACCACCGTGACGGCCAGCGGTGCCGGCGCCGCATCGCCCCTTAGCGAGATCTGATAGTTGCCCGGTTCGGCAAGGACGAACTCCATGGGCGGCCTGGTCTTGCTCGGCGGCCACCCCAAGACGAAAGGCACTTTGCGGGTGTAGGTCTCGTCCGGGCCGAGCGGAATCATCAGGTCGCGATGGATTCGCCGCACGATCCAGAGGCGCCGCGGCGCCGCTTCGCCCGCCTTCCGGACGGTAAACAGGAGCGGCTGGTCGTCGGGATACTCAAGCGAACTGGTGGAGGTGTTGCCCCAGGTTATGTCGAGGATGACCGGCTCGCACGGCAGGACGACAGGCGTCAGGACCTTGGCCTGCCACCGTACCGACGGCGGCATCTCGGGCCGCTTCGGCTTCTCTTTCGCGTCTTCCGCGGCGGTTGCGCCGGTCCCATTCGGTAGGCTCAGGGCAGGCTTGGCCGGGAGCGATGCACCGGGCGCGGCGGCGGTGGCACACCATGCAGGCGGTCCAAGAAGAGACGCCGCAGCGACCGCAAGGAGAACTGCCGGAACGTGTCTCATACGCCTCCCCGGTACGTGTTTAGCGGGGTGGCACGGCCCAAAAAAGGTTCCAGGAACCTTTTCCCTGAAGGGCCCGGAGGGTGCTACGCAGAAAAGGTTCCTGGAACCTTTTTTGGGCCGTGTAGCCGCACGCGGCGCGACGCGACCCACGGCCGCGGCTCCGCCGCTGCCGTGCCACCCTCTTGGTAGCGCGTGGAACGCCAAACACGTACCCTCCCCGGTATGGGCCCTGCCCGCCCGTTGGGCTTTACGGCCAGGGACGCCGGGCCGGTTGGTTCAGGAGCCTTCGCTCAGCCGCGTGTAGTAGCGCTTGAGGTACTCCTCGTAGCCGCGCGGCATGGGCTTGTCGAGGGCATCGAGCACGTCTTTCTGGACCTCGGTTGGCAAGGCCACGCCGGCGTCTTTGCGAATGCGGATCTCTCCCGACAGCAGCATCTTGGTGCCTTTGAGATTGTCCAGGACGACGTCCTTGCGGCGCAGCGCGCTGCGGTAGCGGCCGGCGAGGATGTCTCGCTGTATCTTCCGCATGGCATCGATCGCCTCGTCGAGCGAGAAGGAGTCGTAGTTGCGTACCTTGAGTGCGGCCTTAACGCCTTCGGCCTTGTTGCGGAGTTGGGCCTGCTTGCCGGCCAGCGTGCCCATGCGTCTTTGGACCTCGGGCGGGACGGGCCCTTCGAGGCCCTCGCCGCCGGAGCCGGAGATCTTGCCGCCGCCCGTTGCGCCGGTAGGCGCCTCCGGGCTGGTGTCCTTGACCTCGCCCTTGGAGAAGGCATCGGGCGAGAGGCGTGTGGGTGTGCGGCGTCCGCCCTTGCCGGTGGCGGTTTCCTCGACGAACTCGCCGGACGACTTCCCGGTGCGGCCTTCGCCGCTGCGTCCGCTGATCTCGCTCGTGTTCGGCAGCCGGTTTCCGGTGACGCCCTTGGCGGCGAAACTGGAGATGGGGCCGTCCATGGCGTCCCATCCGGCGCCCTTGTCGATGGAATCGCCGGCGCCGCTGGTGACGTCCTCCATCTCCTCGAAGAGGTCTTCCTCCTCTTCCAGGAGGTCGCCGACGAGGTCTTCGAGTTGCTCGGGCAGTTCGGCGTGCGGTATTTCCACGTCGCCGGTGAACTCCTCCTGGCTCCAACGGTCGCGGTCGGGCGTGTCGGGCAGCCACCGTTCGAGGTTCTCGACGATCTCCTCGGCCGCTTCCATGCCGAGTTCCTCGAGGGGGACGGCGATATCGGCCGCCTTCTTCGAGAGAGCGTCGGCAGCCATCTCGACGTCGGTCTTGACCTCGATGAGTTCCTTGCAGAGGCTGGGGTTGGAGGCATCGACCTCGGGCACCTTCGAGAAGTCGGCGATGGTCTCGGTCAGGAACTTGTCCCACTGGTCCTCGATGGCTTCGAGTTTTTCGAGTTCCCGCTGGTCGGTTTCGGTGTAATCGTCAACGGGGCGTTTGGCGAGTTCCTTCGACGCCTCGATGACCTTTTTCTGCTCGTCCACGAATTCCTTCAGGCGGTCGCGCAGGGCCTTCAACTTCTCCAGCGCCTCGTCGGGCAGGTCCGACGGGTCGAGCCGATTCTGGTCTTCCTTGACCGCATCGGCCAGCCGCTCCGTGATGTCGAGGATGCGCTGCAGGACCGCGATGATGGTCTCCTGGTCCTTGGCGAGTGCCCCGGCGAGTTGGGGCGCCGCCGCCAGACGCGAGTCGTCGGCCAGGTCGGCAATCGCCTTGGCCTTCTTCATGGCGGATGCCATCTCGTTGGCGGTCAGATGCGCGAGTGTCTCGCGGATGGCCAGCGTCTCGGCGTCGAACTTGACCTCTTTGACGACTCGCAGTGTGGCTTCGCGGATCGACCGTTGGGCCTGCTCCAGCGTGAAACCGCCGGAGCGGACCTCTGCCAGTTTTTTGAGTTGCGCCAGACCGCCCGTGGCGATGCGTGCCTGTTGCTGGCTTTTGAGGATTTCGCGCAGGCGTTCGTAAAGGCGCGAGAGTTGGTTGAGTTTCTGCTCGGCGGCGGCCTTCTTGTCTTCGAGGATGATCTTGAACTTGGCAGTCGTCGCCTTGTTCGGCCCCTTGGGCGTCGTGCCGCCCTGGTACGTGCGCCGGTCGAGGGCCTCGGCCCAGTACATGATGGTCTGACCGAGGCGGTATTGGGCGGGATCGATCCGCACGCAAGAGTCGATGACCGTCTCTTTCGGATCCGCGAACTTCTTCCAGGTAGCCAGGACGGCGGGCTCAGGCTTGCCGTCGGCCTGGACCAGCAGGCGGACCTCGCCCAGGCCGCAGGAGTCGGCGGCCTTGAGGCTCATCCTGACGCTCTCGCCCAGACCGGCCGCCACGTCGCGGGCCGGCACGGTGAATTGGACGACGGGCGGGGAGTCTGCCAGCGCGAAGATCCGGTACACGACGGCCGCAGCGTTCGGCGCCGCCCCGCCCAGGTTAATCTGGTAGGTGTCATCGGCCAGGACGGCGAACCTGGTGGTCATGGTGCGGCCGTCCGTGGCGGGGAGGCATTTCAGGGTTGCCCCGCTGCCGAACATCAGGTTGCCCGCCTCGATGGGCGCCGAGACGCGGACGGTCATTTCGACGGTTGTGCCGATGAGGCATCGGATTTCGCCGCCGTTGTTCTCTCTCCGTTGCGGCTCAAGGCCCGTGTACTCGGGCCAGTGGTAGACGATGTCAATCTGCTCGATGAGCGCCGGCTCTTTCAGCGTGACCTTGAACTCGGGGCTCTCCGTGCCGCCTACCGTCAGGCGATACGTGAACGGCTGGAGCACCTGCGGCACGCGGTGCGAGAAACGGTTGAGCGTGCCTGCGGCAAGGACCAGGTTCCGGCGGTCGGCCCGGCCGTCGGCCAGGCCGTTGATCTCGATGGCGCCCTCGTACTGCTTGCCCTTGGGATCGGAGATGACGGCCTCGATGGTCAGCGCCTCGCCCTTGATCCACGAGACGCTGCCCGGCGTGATGGACAGGAACCGCACACCGCCGACCGATGCCACACGCGAGAACGGCATGAGAATCTGAAGCCCGGCCGACCAGAACCGTCCGAACCCCAGGCCCACGAAGGTCGCCAGCAGCAACACGGCCACGGCGGCAGCCAGGGCCCAGCGTTTGGCCCGGCGCTGGCTGACGGCGGCCATCAGGTTCACGCCCCGCGCGCCGCCGGCGGCCTCGTCGATGGCACGTGCCACCAGGACGCCCGACCAGTCGTCGGCCCGTTCGGCCAGCAGGATCGTGTTGATAAGGCTGTTGCCCAGTTCGGGCAGCCGCACCTCAAGGAACCGGGCCACCTCCTTATCGTTCGGGTCGTACCGGATGGGGATAACGAAGCACCGCCAGAACGCGACGATTGCCGTGGCGGCGCCCAGGAGCAACAGTACCAACCGGCCGACCGGCCCGAAACGCAGGTACCCCTGCGCCAGCGTCAGCACCAGCACCATACCGCACAAGACGGTGACCAGCGTGAAGAGGCCCTCGAGGACCCCGAGCGTCCGGATGCGCGTCCGGATCCGCTCGACCCGCCCAAGCACCTCGTAGTACGGCCCGTAATTGGTGAGTGTGGTCACGGTTGCGTGCCCTGTACGTTTATACGGCCGACCGTCGGGCCGGCGCGTCAGCAGCAACGAATGCCGAATGCCGAATGTGCGAATGACGAATCAAACAGCAATGACGAATGACGAATGCGCGTCACTTTGCCTTTCTGAAGATGGCAGAGAAGATGAGGTTGAGTTCCTTCGCCTCCTGCCACAACGGCTTTGCCTGGTCTCTGAGGCTTTTTTCCGCGGCGACGATCATGCGCAACCAGTGCTTGGTTTCGCGCGCTTCCTTTCTGCAGATGCCGATCCTGTAGCGGAACTCCTTCTTTGAACTCGCATCGTCCGCCTCGCAATAGTTGGCGCCGACGCTCGTACCTGCCCTGACGATCTGGGTCACCAGGGGGAGCGTGACAGGGCTTGATCGCACTTTCTTGGCAAATGCGATGACCGCCTCGCCAAATTTGGCCGTCCGTTCCTCTCTCGTCTGCACGGGCGAATTTTGTTGTTTCGTCATTGCTTACTTGGTCATTCACTCGTCATTCGCACATTCGGGATTCGTCATTCAGCGTCGTCGCCTCTGCTAAGTTTTACGCACAACCCACGGGTTTCCACAGCCTTATGGCCGAATGATGACCTTCGAGGCCCCGACGACGACCATGTCGTAGAGTTCCTCAACGTCGGTGCCGTGGAGGCGGATGCAGCCTTCGGAGACCTCGCTGCCGATGCTCTCCGGTTCGATCGTCCCGTGGATGCCGTAGTGGTTGCCGATATCGATCCACCGCGAGCCGAGCGGGTTGTCGGGCGCCCCGGACGAGCGAAACTCCGACTTGGGCTTGTGCTGGGGCTGGTACGGCGGATCCTTGATCTTGCTCTTGACGTTGAACGTGCCCTCGGGCGTCGAGTCTTCCACTCCGATGCCCACCGGATACACCCGCAGGCATACCTCGCCGAGCCAGGCCCGGAGTTCCTTGCGACCCTTCAGAATCTCTATGTGGACCGGCCCCTGGATGACCTTGAGCGTCTGGCCGGCCATGATATCCGTTGTGGACAGGCGGTTCAGTTTCATGACGAGTTGGTACGGGATGAGGTGCCGCTGGCCGATGCCGATAAGCGTATCGCCCGAGGCCACCTGGTACGCCCTGGAATACGTATCGTCAGGATGCCGGCGGGACGATAACTGCAACGTGTCGGCCAGGGCCTTGACGGCCTCCCGAACCTTGGCGGCCCTGGGTCCGACGACGCCCGCGCGGACGGCCTGGCTGAGGCGTTTCTGGGCGGCCACCGGGCGGTCGCGCATCATCGCGAGGCCCTCGTCTGCCGCCACCGCGCCGGCGTCCTGGTTTGTCCCTGCGGGTTGGGCAGGCGGCCTGGTCTCGGCGGGCGGTTTGGCTTCAGGAGGCGTGGGTGGCGGCGGTTGCTCCTTGGGTTCGGCCGGCGGTTCGGGGCTTCGTCCCGGCTGCTCGGTTAGGGTTGGCGTTTCGATGGTGGCGGGCGGCGTCGGCGCCTCGGACACCGCCTCCGGCACCCTCAGCAGATGCGCCACGAGCGCCGTCGCCCCAACCAGCACCGCCGCCACCACCACCGTCACGACCACTCGCCCGAACGTCGTCATATGCGTGACTCCCCGTTTGTGCAGCCAGGCGCGCAGGCCAACAGAAGGCCTGATGCCAAACGTCGAATGCCAAATGCCAAATGTCAAATGTCAAATGAGGCTGCGCCTGTTGGGACCGGCGCGCGTCAGGATCGTTGATCGGGCTGTTCCTTGCTTGCCGTACTGAAACTCTTGCCGAAGATCAAGTGCAGTTCATGCGCCTCCTGCCAGAGCCCGCGCGCCTCTTCCTTCATGACGGGCTCGGCCACAGCAATCATGTCCAGCCAATACTCGGTCTCGGCGGCCTCCTTCTTGCAGATACCGATCTTGTTGCGGAAATCGCGCCGCGAGACGGCGTCGTCGGCCTCGCGGTTGTTGGCTCCGATGCTGGTGCCGGACCTGACGAGTTGCCTGATAAGCGGCAACGTGACGACATTCTTGGGTACCTTCCTGGCAAACCGTATGATGGCTTCGGCGAACCTGGTCGTGCGCTCCGTCAAGTCGTAGAGTCGTTCCTGGTTGTTCCGCGCATGCGGCATTTGGCATTTCTCATTTGTCATTTGGCATTGTCGTTTCATTAGTCATTCGCCCCGCCGGCTCACGGCACGCGCGTGGCAAGCCCCGCGGCTAACGCCTTTCGAAGACAAGAACTTCGCCGTCCGTAACGACTATATCGACGCGCTGGTCGTTGTCGGTGACCGGCACTGCATCGAGCACCTGGCGGCGAAAGGCGACGGCAATACGCTTTGCCGTTACGTCTGCCCGCGCGAGAAACCGGTCGTAGAACCCACCGCCTTTGCCGAGACGGTTGCCCCGACGGTCCACCGCCTGGCACGGCAGAAGCACCACGTCGATCCGGCCGGGGGGCACGACCGGGGCGTCCGGGGCGTGCAGAATGCCCAGCGGTCCCGGCCGCACGTGCGGATGGGCGCGCACATTCGAGGCGTCGGCCTTCTCGAGCAATACCGCCACCATGTCGCGCCGGTCGGTCGGCGTCCGGTCGCCGTCCGGCCCCGTCTGGATCCGCGGGATCGCTATGCGTTTGCCGTGTTGCCAGGCCCATCGGATGACCGGCCAGGTGTCGATCTCGGTGGGCAGCGAGAGAAACGCCATGAGCGTGTGTGCCTGCGCCACCGCGGGCACCTCGGCCAGGTTCTCGGCCAGCGCCACGCTCGCGGCCCGCCTCTCGCCGGGCGTCAGGCGCTCAATCGCCTGCGCCACGGCTTGCCGGGTCCGCCGTTTTTCCGCGGCTGTCGCATCAGGCCCCGTAGCCATCGCTCGCCGACTGTACCGGATAGCCGGGTCGCTGTCCAGGGTCGGGCTGCTTCGTTTCCCGCGATCACAGTCCGAAGAACGACGGCTCGCCGGGCTTTTTCTTGGGGCGTTGTCTTGGCGGGGCTTTCGGTCGCTTTCGAGGCGTCGGCGAGGCCGTTGGAGTCGTCGTCGCCGGAGACGTTGTCGATCCGGCGATCTTGGCAGGCTCACTCGGTGTGGGCCGCGTGGCTGCTGCGACGGCGCTTGTCAGCCCTCCCAGCGGTTCATCAGCGAAAGGCTTGCGCTCGATACCGGGCCCGAGTGCAGGTGCGAACGCCCATCCAAACAGACGCATCGAGATCGGGCTGGAGCCCTGCACCTGCGCCATCCCTTCGAGCACGCCGCCGATCACGACCGAGGACCCGGCGGTCGGCGCTGTGGCAGTAGGGCTGTCGTCCACGCCGTAGGCGCTGGTGAGCATCTCGGAATTGACCATCAACACGGTCCGCAACCCGTACGGAACCAGAACGGTGAAGTTGTCGCCTCGTAGATTGACGGACTCGCAGACCTGGGCATAGAGGATGGCGCCGCGCGGGTATTTCGGATCGGCTGCGCCCAAGTCCGCCCGGATCTGTCTCGTGAGCGAGTTCCGGTACCTCGTGGGGACCTTGGCCAGGGCTTCAAGCAGTCCCATCCCGTTCTTGAAGGCGGCGTCGCTGACGTTCTTGGTGGTATCGGGCGAAGCGATAAGGTGGGTGGCGCCCTCGGCCATGCGGACGAAATACCCGTAAAGCCCCCTGCGGCATACGACGCCTTCACCGCTACAGGTCTTGCAGGTTTTGATCCGATACCGGATGATGGGCCGGTACGTGCCGGTGGGGCCCCTCGTATATCCGGCGACGTACTTGGTCTTGACCTTGCCGCTGCCTTTGCACATGGAACAGATGCTTCGCCGCCTGGCGTCACCGGCAGCCCTGCTAAAGCCCTGCGGCGTCGGGGGCTGGCCCGGCGTTACCTGGAGGGAGACCGGCCACAAGGCGTTGGGAAGGGCCGAGAGCGGCTTCAACTGCGTCCCGCCCGACAGGAGCGCTTGGCGGATAAGAGGCGCCGGCACGACGGTCGGCTTGGCGGTCCCCATGAGGCGGACCATGACTCCCACAACGGTGCCTTGCGCATCGACCACGGCCGCGCCCGTGGCGATGTCGAGCCTCGGACACAGGAACCTCAGAAACTCCACCTTCGGCGCGGGGCCTTCGAGGGCCACTGTCTTGGCCAAGTCAGCCGCAGGCACGCGTCCCTTGAGGGTGCCGGCGGTCAGGTGGAGGTCCTCGCCCCATTTCCAGCCGACGACCGCCGCCGAGATACCGTCCTGGGGCACGGATGCTTTCGAGAGCGTCAGGCCGGCGCCCTTGTCTTTCGGCAGATCGACGCTGATTGCGACCACGCCCAGCGCGGGGTCCGCCATGCCGAACTCCTTGGCCTGGCCCTTCGTGCCGTCGCCAAAGATGGCGGTCACCTGCGTGACGCCCGGCTGGGCCACCGACGCCAGGTCCGTCACGATGAACTTGCCCTGGCCCAGAAGGAACCCGCTGGCGTAGGAGACGGGCAGCCCCAGCGCACCGTCCACGCGGACGAGGCACACCCGCGGCCCGACCTTCTGCCGAACGGCATTGCCATCCAAGGCGGCCGCCGCGCAGACGCCCGCCAAACCGAATACGGCGGCTAGTACTACAGCGCCACTTACCGCGCGGCGGGTCTCCCGACCCGCCGCGCAACGGCGAAAATGGGCTTTCGAGCGCGGTGGGTCCGGAGACCCACCGCGCGAAATGGTGAAGTGGCGCTGTAGTGCTAGAGCGGCGGCCATGAACGTCACGGTGCTGCGGCGCAACACAGTCATTCTCCCTTTGCTTGCGCCAGATGAATGGCGGTGCGTACCTCCACCCATACAACACAGACGCCCCACCATAGTATCGGGTTCCCTGGTTTTCTCCTGAAGACGTGTTGGGCCCAAGCGCCGTACTTTTCGCATAAGAGGCGCCGGAAGTCCAGGACGAATCCTGGCTGGACGCCCTTGCGGTGAAGCCCTATAATGGTCTCGCCTCTGCCCGGTGGCCTCGACTTGCACCGATGAAGTGAGCGTGCCATGACGGACAATCGACAGACGATCTTACCGCCCTCGACGCCGCCGAGAATGAACCTGGCGCGGATGGTCAAGGTCTGGGGGCTCCTGGCTGCCGGCATGACGCTGGCGGCGCTGGCCTGTTGGGCCGCCTCGGGCCACATGGTCCGGAAGCGTTCGCGGCTCAAAGGCGAGGTCCTGCCGGACACCTCGGCCATCCAAACCCTCGTGTGGCCCGATCACCTGGCCCCGAACCGCGCGTGGCGGTACATCGTCATCCACCACACTGCCACGCCGTCGGCCACCATCGAGGCCATCGAACGCAACCACCTCGGGCGGGGGTTTGAGGGGGTCGGATACCACTTCGTCATCAACAACGGCCGCGCCCGCGGCACCGCCGACGGCCGCATCGTTCCGACCGAGCGATGGATCGAGCAGCGAGCAGGCTCTCACGCCAAGATATCGCACCATCCCGAGTTCAACCGCGAGGGCATCGGCATCTGCCTGGTCGGCAACTTCGAGCAGAAACCGCCGACCGCTGCGCAAATGGCATCGCTCGAGATGCTCGTGCTGGCCCTCGCCGACCGCTACGGCATCGGCCTGGACAGGGTCGTCGGCCACGGCGAACTGAAGAACACGAAGTGCCCCGGGCGGCTGTTTCCGCTCGAGACGTTGCTGATGGACTTGAGAAAGGCACGCCTGAAGCGCCGCCTTCAGGCGCAGCCCGGTCTTTAGGCGGGGTCAGGTAGGTCTTTTGCCTTCGGGTGCCATGCCCACGTTTGCGTGTGCATGCCGTGGCGAGACCTGATTGGGCTCGTAGCCCAGGGGCTTGCGCCGCTTACTTACGTGCGCGGCTGGTTTTCTCACGTGGCTGGTCGGGCGCGAGTGTAAAATAGCCGCAAGCGTTGCGCCGCTTACTTACGTGCGCGGCTAGTTTTCTCACGTGGCTGGTCGGGCGCGAGTGTAACTAGCCGCGAGCGTAAGCGAGCGGGTGCCGTTCTCGCCACAGCAAAAGACTTACGTAAGACCGCATAGTGATACGACGCCATGTAGCGACGAGGAGTACCGCGGTGACGCAACCGCAGGACCGCCAGAACGATTGGGACATCAACCCCGACGACGCCCATCCGGGTATCGGCCAGGTCGTCGACCGCATGGACCGGGCGGCGATCCTGATGCGCCGCGACCCGCTGCGTCGCGGCAACATGGTTCGTCTTCCGGAGAAAGGCGACGTCGTCATCCTGGGCGACCTGCACGGCGACCGCGACAACTTCGACCGCGTCGTCCGGTGGGCGGCGCTGCATCTGCACAAGGACCGGTACCTGGTTCTCCAGGAACTCATCCACGGCGGCCCGGGTGACGGCAAAGGCGGCGAGGAGAGTTTCCGCCTGCTCGAGCAGGCGGCAGCCCTGAAGTGCCGGTACAAGTCGCGGGTACAGATGGTTCTGTCGAACCACGACCTGTGCGAAATCCTCGGCTCGACCATCTTGAAAACCGGCAAGAACGTTACCGCCCCCTTCTGGAAAGGCATCGAAAACGCTTACGGGCCGGTCTGGCCGGAGGTCCACGGCGCCTACCGGCGGTTTCTCTCGGCATTGCCCCTTGCGGTGCGGACACCTGCCGGCGTCGTAATCAGCCACTCGACGCCGCAGAGCGACGCCCTGCCGTACTTCGACTACGCCATCTTCGACCGGTTGCTGACGATGGACGACTACCTGCCGGGCGGCAGCGTCCACGCCCTTGTCTGGGGCCGCAATCACGATCAGGAAGCCGCCGACGAGTTCGCCCGGTCCGTGGACGCCGAAATCCTCGTCACGGGCCATCAGACCTCCATGCCGGGGATCAAGACGCCGACGACGCGGCACATCATCCTGACCTCGGACGGGCCGCTCGGACGGTTCCTCAACCTGCGGCTGAACGTACACGCCCCGTACAGCGTGGTCCTGCGGCAGGCGACCAAGGTCCGGTCGCTCAGATGAGGCAGGCCGGAGAGGCGGCGGCATCCGAATGCTGAAACAGGAAACCGGTACCGTCATGCGGCTCGAGGACGGGAAGGCGGCCATCCGCATCCGCTCCGAGCCCAGCGAGGCGTGCGGCGGATGCAAGGCGTGCCGCGCGCGAGGCGGGGGCGAGTTCCTGCTGTGGCTCGACGCGGATGACCTGAAGGAGGGCGACCAGGTTACGGTCGAGGTTCCGGTGCCGGGCCCGTGGCGGGCCATTCTCCTGCTGTTCGCCCTGCCGCTCGCCTTTTTCGTCACCGGCATCCTCATCGGCAGCGAGTGGACGTGGTTTCAGGAGATGACTGGCCTCGGAGCCGATGCTGCGGCCGCCGTCCTGGGCGTGGGGTTCGTGCCGGCGGCGCTGGTGCCGGCGCATCTGGCCGACCGGCGTTTCCGCCGCCGCTGCCGCCCGCGGGTGATTGACGTCAAGCGTCCGAAGGAATAGGTTCCGTGTCGCGTCTTGCTGCTGTTCCGGCATACTACCTTGACGAGGGCCTCCGGGTTTTGCGATAATTCATTCGTGTCAAGCGCAGATGTGGGAGCCAACGCTCCCGAAACTTTAGGAGGGTGAAAGGATATGGCACGCAAAGAAAAAGTGACGAGGGTCATTGATGGCGACACCTTCAGGACCAAGAGCCGCAGGCACGCGGTACGCTTGGCGAATGTTGACGCCCCGGAAAGGGGAAGGCCGGGCGCTGCGGCGGCAACAAAAAGACTCAGAGACCTGATCGGCCGTAAGATGGTGTCCATCGAAACCGTGGCGCGAGATGCCTACGGGCGTGCCGTCGCCAACGTGAAGGTGGACCACACGTCCGTGAACAAGGCGCTGCAACCGAAGAAACGCAAGTAGCGCGCCGGCGCAGACAGCATGACAGCGCCAGCGAGGGCACTTGTGCCCCAGGGGTACGTCATGCCTCACAAGCATCTTCCGCGGTCTTCAGCCAACGTGTGCTGACTCTCCTATCGAGCCTCTTCAGTTCGGCCACCGCCTTGCGCACGGTCTTGATCGCGTCCGCGGCTTGCTTCTTGCTAACGAGGTGCTTCCTCTTGCTGCTGGCTTTTAAGTGCATGAGTGAGGTGCTCCCCATTGTCAAGACCAAAAATGTCCTGGATTAAGATGGTCTCACAGTCCAACGGTTGCTGGAACGGAAGGAGCCCGTAGGGCGACTGGAGTTCCAGCAACCGTGCGCGCCGCCGCGCGCTCCCCTCGGCCT
>JAUVZF010000098.1 GCA_030602705.1 Planctomycetota bacterium | reverse complement strand
TAGGGGGCGTCGCGTAGCCCAGGTGCACGCTGACCACGCAGTTGTCGATCTTGCCGGTGGCCCCGCAGTGCTGGCGCTGGACACAAGCGGTGTGGGCGCCCTTCTTGGGGAAACTGGTCGCGTCCAGGATGCCCACCGCGTCGGGATAGGCTCTAAGGGGAGACGTCCCGCGCGCAGCGCATTTGCAGCGCGCAGGTTGCCCGGGACGCCAAAACGTGCCATCACCTGCCAAGACGAGGAAGGCGAGAAGAAAGAACGGCAAGGCGCGCAAGTCGTCGTAAATGCCACCACTTGCGCGCACTTGCCGGCAAATGTCAATGGTACGCCCGGAGGGATTCGAACCCCCAACATTCGGTTCCGTAGACCGATGCTCTATCCATTTGAGCTACGGGCGTTTACGACCGGCGGAGTGTACCACGAGGCGAGGCGGTGTCAACCCTTCGGCCGGTTCGGCGTTCCGTCGCCCACGGCGGATTGTTCTCTCGCAACGCGGTCGAGCATCGCGTGCCGCGCCTCGTCCGGCTCGTAGGCGCCGGCAGCAAGGCAGTATTCCGTCCAACGCCTGCGGAGTCCCTGTTTAGCGTGCTCTCGAAGCGATGTCATTTCGACCGAGGCCGTACGGCCGAGCGGAGAAATCTCGTCGTCCGCACACGGATAACGGCGATCCCGGCGCGCCGGGACTCGACTCGCTTCGCTCGCTCGGAATGACACGCTAAACACGTCCCTGCGGAAGTCAAGCCCGTGGAACCGCGAGACGGTTACGCAAGACGCGCCGGCGTCCGGGGGGCGAGAGATTACGACGGCCGGCCGGAGGCACCGGGCGGGAGGATCGTGCCCTTGACCACGACCTTCTTCCGCTCGCCGGCTTCCAGCAGCATCAGGCGTTTGCCCCAGCCGAAGTTCTGCGTCCACGTCGAGCCCCACTGGCCGACGCCGACCGCCGCGCTGCCGGCGTGCGCCATGTTCTTGTGGTGGCCGGGGCTGTCGAACCACATCCAGAAGGCGCCGTCGCCGCCTCCGCGGCCGGCGGCGATGTTCTCGCTGTACCCGCGGTCGTAGCCCGCGCTGCGCATCCGCATGGCGTAGGTCTTGTTCTCCGCTTTGGGCGACTCGTGGGCGAAGTACCCGAGCGCAACCATCTCCTTGCTGTGACGGCGGGCGCTCTGGAGCAGCCGCGCGTCCACCTCAAGCGGCAGAATGCCGAGCATCTCGCGGTACGCGTTGAGGATGCGGACGTTCTCGGCCTCGCCGGCGCTCATCTTGCCGTTCAGTCTCGAATTGTAGGCCTCGATGCGGCGGCAGGCGCCGTAGAACCACAACTGCCACGCGGTCGATCCCGCTTCCGGCGGCTCGCCCTGGCCGAACTCAGGAACCTCGCCGACCGCCTCGACCGATACGCCGAGGATCGCCTCGGCGTCGGCCGTCAGCGCCTTCTCGTTGGCGGGCGAGAACCGCCGATCCGCGCCGCCCAGTTCCTGCCACAGGGCGTACAGACCCGCCCGCCGCTTCATCACCCGGTAGACTGCGCGGCGGACCTCGTTCACCTTGCCGAGCAGGTCGAGCATCGGTTTGAGTTTCTCGTAGTACTCGTGGGCCAGTTCGACGGGCTTGCCCTTTTCCAGTACGGCGATGTTTGCCAGGGCCTCGGCACGCGTCTTGGTGAGGTTCTCTTCGAGTTTCTTCGCCTTCGACGGGTCGCTTATCCGCCGCTTGGCCTGAAGGATGATCGTGCGACCGTGGGTCAGCAGTTGCTTGAGGACGTTCAACAGACGCGGCGTGGCCGCTTCGCCGTAGGCCTTGAGCGCCTCGATGCCCTTCTCAGAGGTGGCCACGTCGGCCGAGAGGACCTGCTTCGCCAGCGCGCTCATCTCTTTGCGCTGCTGCGGAGTCACCGACGCGGCATGCAGGGGCGCGGCAAGCGCTGCGCCGACCACGACCAGCATCGTCACACACCTCGTCGCTGCACCAGGCATACACGGCTCCTCGCTACGGATATCGGCAGGGGCTTCGCCGCTCCTGCACCGCTCCTTTTATACGCACCGGCAAGCCGTTTCAACAACCTTCGCTCGTCGGGATTCTGCGGTCTCCGGGACGGACCGGTAGGCCATATAGGTGGGCCAGTTGCAGAGCGCCGGCCGCAGCGCCTTGGCGCGGCGTGCCTGCCGCTCTAAGCAGGAGCGATGAAGTCAATCCGAATTCGGCGGCTGACTTGGCGTGGACCCAAGGTTGTAGCGCCGGGCTTTATGCCCGGCGTCCGTTGGTCAGGCCGACCGCGGTTCCGCGCCGGGGATAAACCCCGGCGCTACGGCTGTTCGGAAACACTTTCTCACTCCTGCTTAGCCTGCCGGGAGCAGTGGCCCGCGCGGCGTCGCTCCCTACCGCAGCAGCCGCGCCTCGCCCAAGAGCATCTTCAGCCACACGCTCTCGAAACGCCCCGCTCACGTCGCCCGCCGCTCAGAAGCCTACGAACCGATCACCGAAAAGACAATGTCCTCCAGAATGCCCTCTTCGACGAACCGCGAGAGGATCGGGTCGAGTTCGCTCGGCGACCCCGCGAGGAAGTACGTGT
The DNA here is from genome assembly GCA_030602705.1 of Planctomycetota bacterium. Taxonomy (GTDB): domain Bacteria; phylum Planctomycetota; class Phycisphaerae; order FEN-1346; family FEN-1346; genus JAUVZF01. The sequence goes on along the minus strand of JAUVZF010000098.1, from coordinate 9,835 downwards.
ACGTGCCGCCCTTCTCCTCCATCAGTTCGCACGTCAGGAACGCCTCGCGGCCGGCCACGTCGGGCGGGGCCAGACGGCGGGAGACCCGAACCAGGGCACTCTTGCGAAGGCTCTCCGACTCGTACAGATGCTCCTCGAGCGACGTCACCTTCGAGAGGCGCTCGACCACCCGGACGATCTCGCGCTTCTCCCGCTGCGAGCACCAGAACGTGACCACGACCGCACCCCCGGGCGCCCCCGGATACGCCGAGCCGTGCCCGACGACCGTCTCGATCGAAATGCCGCGGTTCGAGAACGCCGACGCGATGCTCGTCAGCGCCCCCGCCCGGTCGGCTACGCCGACACGGAACACCCAGTGCCTGTTCTCATCGTCCTTCGCCATACCGGACTCCTTTCTCCGCCCACTCCCGCCGCACACCGAATGTCTCCGGCTGGTGGCCTTCCCAGGCCACCAGCACACCGTCTCGCTGCCTCTCCGCGGCGGCCTGGGAAGGCCGCCGCGCGGCGCGCCAACCGCCTCTTGCAGCGGCTACCGCGCCGCCGACCTCTCCATGTTCAGCCACTCGCGAGCCATGCTGCACAGCGCAATCGAGTGGAGTTTCGTTTCCACGTTGTCGGAGCGCGACAGAATGACGTACGGCACCATCACGCCCACCGTCACGCCCGCAAACGTGCCCAGGCCGTACTTCACCATCTCCATGATGACCTTGTAGAGGATGTTGGCCGAATCCAGGCACGGGCAGACCAGGACGTCGGCCTTGCCGGCAACCTCGCGCGCGGCGCCGGCGAGCGACGAGCCCTTCAGCCGGACCGACTCCTCGCTCACCGCCAGGTCGAACGAGAGCGGACCGTAGACCACGGCGTCCGGCCACTGGCGCTCGGCCAGGTTCCTGCCCATCTGCGTTGACGGCAAGGACTCGATGACCTTCTCGTTGGCGCTCAGGATGGCGACGCGCGGCCGGTCGATGCCCAGGATGGAGCGGGCCACGTCCACGGCGTTCTCCACCAGGCCAACCATCCGCTGCTCGCTGCACACGGTCGTGACGCCGGGGTCCGTCAAGAGCATCGGCCGCCCGTCGGCGATGGGGGCCGCGTCGAACACCGTCACGAGGCTGACCGTGTCGCGGACGCGGAGGCGAAGGATCGCACGGTTCAGGATCGGCGTCGAAATATTACCCTTCAGAACCAGGTCCGCCCCGCCCGCCTTGACGCACTCAACCGTCCGGGCCGCCGTCTCCTCCTCGCCGGCCGTGGGAATGATGTCCTCGTCGGCCAGATCGATGCCCACCCGGTCGGCCGCGCGCCGAACGGCCTGCTCGTCACCGGCCAGGATGATCCGCTCGACGATGCCGTGATCGCGCGCCGACTCCACCAGCCGCAGGTCGTCCTCGCGGTCGCCGCCCGCAACAATCACCGTCTTCGGCCGCAACCGCCCTGCCATGAGCAACAGGTCGGAGACCGCCTCGATGTGGGCCGGACACGGCCCGGCGTCCGTCGCGTCGTTTGTCACGGTAATCGCTCTCCTCGCAGAAAGACTATCGCAACCACCGGCGCATTATGCCCGTCGGGCAGGCCCCTGTAAACAAGAAGGTGTGGTCACACCCGCGCACCCGTTCGTCGGCTTTTGGCGTTGAGGGGCGCCGGCCGGTTCCCTATAATGCCTTGTTCGCGGCGCCCGACCCAACAAGGTCTCGGCGCGCGTGCTACACCACGGGGTCCGAACGGAGCACGGAAATGGTATCTCTTGAGCGGCCCGCCGGGGCCGAACTGGTCGAGAAGATCAACCGTCTGCGCCAGGAGCGCCGGGCGGTGATCCTCGCGCACAATTACCAGGTCCCGGAGGTCCAGGATATAGCCGACATCGTCGGCGATTCGCTCGCCATGGCCCGCGAGGCCGCCAAGGTCGAGGCCGACGTGATCGTTCTGTGCGGCGTCCGTTTCATGGCCGAGACCGCCAAACTCATCAACCCCGACCGGCCCGTCCTGATGCCCGACCCGAACTCCGGCTGTCCGATGGCCGACATGATCTCGCTGCGCGAACTCCAGGAGGCCAAACAGCGGCATCCCGACGCCACGGTCGTCACGTACGTCAACTCCTCCGCCGTCATCAAGGCCGCCAGCGACATCTGCTGCACCAGCGCCAACGCCGTCCGCATCGTCGAGAGCGTCCCGAAGGAAAAGCCGATCCTGTTCGTGCCGGACCAGAGCCTCGGCGAGTACACCGCAGAGCAGACCGGCCGCGACAACATCATCCTCTACCCCGGCTTCTGCCCCACGCATCATCGGATCCTCGTCGAACACGTCGAGGCACGCCGCGCCCAATACCCCGACGCCGACGTGTGCGTGCACCCCGAATGCACGCGCGACGTAAGGTGCCTGGCCGACGTCATCGGCTCGACCAGCCAGATCATCCGTCACGTCTGTGAATCGGACAAGAACGCCTTCATCATTGCGACCGAACTGGGCGTCTGCCACACCATCCGAAAACGGTGCCCCCACAAGACGATCGTCGAAATCACGGGCCTGGCCGATTGCCCCAACATGAAACTCAACACCCTCGAGAAGGTCCTTTGGTCGCTCGAAGACATGCAGCACGAGGTGACCGTGCCGAAGGAGGTCGCCGGCCCGGCACGCAAAGCGATCGAAAGGATGCTGGCAGTCACCTGACGGCCTCGACGCCATCGGCCCGGCGAGCGGAAATACCATGACCGATCCGCCCCCACCCCCGGTTACACCAACGCCGCTCGACGGCGGTCGGACGCCGTCCATCCGCGCCGCAGGCAAGCCACCACGCCTCCTGGACCTGATCGACGTCGAGACGCTCCAGGCCATCCAGGACGGCTTCGCCGAATTGGTCCAGATGGCGATGAGCATCCGCGACGAACAGGGACGCCTGGTCACCCAACCGAGTCGTTCCAGCCGCTTCTGCGACCTTGTGGGCGGCCCGCTCCACGACAACGAGGCCTGCCGCATCTCGAACTACGCAGCGGCTGCGGCCGCCGCTTCCGAGGGCCGGTCCGCCCCCGTGCGTTACGTCTGCCAAGCGGGTCTGACGCAATTTGCCGCCACCATCCATCTGGACGGACGCATCCTGGGAACCATCGTCCTGGGCGACGTTCCGCAGCGCCCGCTCCCGCCGCAAGAGGTCCGCGAACTTGCCCGCAAGTACGCTATCGACGAGGCGGCACTGCTGGAGGCGGCCGCCGAACTCGAACCCGTTGACGAGCGGCAGATGCGCTCCGCCAGCGCGTTCCTCCAACTCCTGGCCAACACCATCACGCGCCTCTGCTGGCAGCAGGCGGTGCTGAGCGAACGCATCGACGAACTGACGCTCCTGGCCCAGACCAGCCACCTGCTCTCCTCAACGCTCGACCCCGACTCCGTGCTCGACAACATCGTCAAGACCATGGCCGAGGTCATGCACGTCAAGGCGTGCACGCTGCGGCTGTTGAACCCGAACGGCAAGGAACTCGTCGTCGAGGCCGCCTACGGCCTGTCACCCTCGTATCTCGACAAAGGGCCCGTTCTGGTGGCCGAGAACCCCAACGACCAGGCGGCGCTGCGCGGCGAAATCATCACCACCGAAGACATGCGCACCGCCCCACACGTCCGCTACGGCGACGCCGCACGCACCGAGGGCATCGTCTCGAGCCTCTCGGTGGGCCTGATCGCCAAGGGCGAACCCCTCGGAACCCTCCACATCTACACCGCCCAGCCGCACACCTTCACCCCGGAAGAGATACGACTGTTCCGCAGCGTGGCCGACCAGGCCGCCCTGACCGTCCACAACGCCCAACTCGTGGAAGAGTGCGTCATCGCTCGCCAGCAGCAACGCGAACTCGAGGTCGCCGCCAGGGTACAACAGCGGATGCTCCCCGCCAAGGCGCCCTCCATCCAGGGCTACGACTGCTACGGCATCACCGTGCCGTCGCTGATGGTTGGGGGCGATTTTCACGACTGGATCCGCCTGCCCAGGAACAACTGGGGCGTCGCCGTCGGCGACGTCGCCGGCAAGGGCGTCCCGGCGGCGATCCTGATGGCCAGTCTGCGTGCGGCACTGCGGGCACAGGCCGAACATGTCTACGCCCTCAGCCACGTCATGGACCGCGTCAACCACAGCCTGACCGAGGAGACCGAGCCCACCGAGTTCGCCACCCTCTTTTACGGCGTTCTGGACTCGCGCGGGCGGCGGCTCACCTACGCCAGCGCCGGCCACGAACCGGCCGTTCTCATCCGCGGCCGCCAGGTTACGCGTCTGACGGCCGGCGGGCCGCTTCTGGGCGTCATCCACGACGCCACGTACCAGTACGAGGCCGTCGAACTCCAGGCCGGCGACACGCTCGTCGTCTTCTCCGACGGTGCCTTCGACGCGGCTAACTATCAGGGCGAGCGGTTCGGACGCGATCGACTCATGGCGTCGATCCTGCGGCACGCCGGGCACGGCGCACGGCGCATGGTCAAAGAGGTCCAGTGGGACATCCGGCGGTTTACGGGCCTCGCGCCGCGGGCCGACGACCTCACGCTGGTGGTCGTGAAGGTACTCTAACGTCAGCGGCCGCGCGCAGCCTGCACATCTCTCAAGGTCCCCCGCCTTGCTGAAAACCTCTTACCCCCCGCCTGCGCTTGCGGCTGGTTGGCGAAACATGGGGCTGGCTCTATAATACTTACATCAAATTTGACCTCGCCGAAACGGGCAAATGCGCGTTTTTTTTGGCTCCAATCGTTGATTCTGGGCCGTGAGGGGCGATTTGGGCCTCGGATGTTAAGATAGGTAAGGCAAAACGCGCTGGTTTTGGGTCCGTTTTTGCGATTTATGTGTCCGTTTTTGTCCGTTTTTGTTCCGTTTTGTTCCGTTTTTGAGGGGTTTTGAAGGGGGCGAAATTGATGTAAGTCACCAAGGCCAAAACGCAACCGGCGAGCGCAGCGCCGCAGGGACCGAAAAGTTGTTAGAGTTCTAACAAAATCGAGGGAGGGGCGAGGATTTTGTTAGAGTTCTAACAAAAAGGCAGGGAATGGGGAATAGGGAATGGGGAATGGGGAAGGAAGCAATTTCGGATTGCGGATTTGGGATTTCGGATTGAACGGCAAACGGCTACAGCCCTTTTAGCCGCGACCCGAAGGGGAGCGCGTACTCGCAGGGCCAATGCCGAATGAGAAATGCCGAATGCCAAATGCGAACGGCAGCGGCGACAGATCTTAACGCCGAGAACGCCGAGAACGCTGAGAACAGCCTGAATCCGGGTAACGGCAACGGCCCTTTTAGCCGCGACCCGCTTGTCCGCCGAAGCCTCGGCGGAGGCGGAGAGGGGAGCGCGTGCTTGCAGGGCCAATGCCGAATGAAAAATGACAAATGCCAAATGCCCGCCGGCGGCGGGGAACGGGGGCAAAGGCCATTGCGGATTGCGGATTGCGGATTGAAAAGCAACGAATAACAGGCCGTCGGGCAAGCGGCGGACGGCAACCTGCCTTCGCCAAGGCTTCGGCGGGCAGGCTGGCGGGAGGCTGAAAGGCTCGGATTCGATAGCCTGGGGCAACGCCCCAGGTCAGCAGGTACGCCGGCCCAACCCACAAATCAAGCCCTGTCCCTACGGACCCCTGGCCGTAAAGCGGCTCGGGCCGCGGGCCGTACCGGGAAAGGGCGAGACAAGCCGGTTGCCGGCCTGCCTGTTGCGCCCTTTCAGGGCTTGTGCATTGGGGTTGCTTTCTCCATGACCCCGGGCGTTGGAGCGGGGCTGACGCATTCGAGCCCTTCGATCTCAAGGGTTTGGCGTCGCTATGGGTGGTCTTGGGATGTGAATTCGCCCCCTTGACAGGAGGGCGGTTATAGGTGTCGCCCGGAACTCCCGATCGGATCGCGCTGCATCCAGCGGCCGAGGGTGGGGTGGTAAGACCGGTAGCGGACGTGGTAGAGCCCCGTTTCCCAGTCGTGGTAGTAACCGCAATAGAGGATCGAGTTTCCAACGTCGGAGGCCGTCTGATTGCCGTCCTCCGTCCACTCGGTCACGGCCCCGTCCTTGTCCACGCCGTTGGCCCCGTTCAGGATGGTCACCTTCCCGTACGGATCGTAAACATAGCGCTCCACCGCATCGCCGCCGGTGTCCACCAGCGGTCCCGATGCATCGGCATTCCTGCTAGCGTCGATGCATGCCTTTCCTCCATTCGCAGCGCCCAAGTCCCGACCGTCGGCCCCAGCCAACGCTTCCTATAGAGGAGGCGACTGTTGCGATTTGCCCCGATTCGTGTTGATCAAGACAGCTCGTCGTTTAGCGCGTCCCTGCCGACCACGTCTTTATCTTTGCTCGCGCCTTTCTCAGAATGCCGCCCATACGACAGCCAGACGAGGCCCCACAGATAAACAATATTGAAGGGTATTCCCAGGAGAAAGGCAGTGTACAAGTAAACTCCCCCGTATCCTTGCAAGTAGCGCACAGGAACCCATCCAGCATACAACCCGAGGGCATAGTGCACGATTACACTGATGGCTAAGGGCCAAATAGACAAGCGCAAGAGGCTTCTAGGGTGTTGCCTGCCCGCAAGGTAAACGAACCCTCCGATTATGACCAAAACTCCCGTGGGAATACCAAGAGCATCCAGCACTATACCGCGAACTCTGTGTATCTGATACCAACGATACACTTTAGATTTTGACCATTGTTCTTCAGGATGCTCTATGCTGAATACATCTCTAGCTCTGGCGCGAGCCTTGTCGGCTTGAGTCGCTCTTTCGCGCAAACGCATGGCGGACGGAAGAAGCATCGCAGCAGTCACAACGTAGAGCATCGTGATCACAAGACGCGCCTTCGACATCCTCGTCTCTCCTCTTGGCTGACCAACTTTCATTCAGATAAAATCAGTGGCTGTGTATTAGATCGCCGGATGACACCATACTCATCCGATTACTGTAACCTGCATCTGTATAACCATTACTCAAACAGGTCCCGCACCTTAACCCAAGCGTGACACGCGAGCTCAAGCCCAAAGCATGCAATTTCGCACTGCGGCTGCATCGGCCCGAATCCCAGAGGAGTTCCGGTGGGAGTTCCGGTGACATAGACCTTATCTCCCTTTGCCCTTGGGCTTTGCTCGGGCCAGGCTGCGAGACGAAGGGCCGACGGTTCCGCAACCGGAGCGAACGCTACCATAAGTGTATCTTAATCTCTGGCAGCCGCTTGGGCAAGGGCCGAAGAACGGCGAATAATGCGCGTCGGGAACCCGCCGCAACGGGACGGATTCCGGATACGGTGTGAATAGGTGTCTGGAAGCCACGCGACGCCGCAGCATCGAACAGCAACGAGGACGACGAGCACCAGGGAAACGACACCAACAACCAACGACTCCGTGGACATACCTTCCCCATACGGGCCCGGTGAAACAAGGGCGTGGCAAAATCGCCCTTGACACGAGGGCGGTTATGGGTGTCCTCGGAATCCCCAGGCGCCGTCTTCAGGCCCGTTCACGGGCCTTTCCCGCGAAGGGGTGTAGACCCGGCCTTTTAAGGCCGGGGACCGTAGCGGGCAGAGCCCTTACATCCTTTCCCTTCCCCTCTCCGGGCCCGCTCCCGTCCCGTCCCCCTTGCTGGCAGTGCCGCCAGCGGCAACCATGACCACCGCCACGAGACCGAATCCCGCTGCGACAAGGCTTGTCTTTCTCATAATCTCTTTCTCCTCCCGCACAACGGCGCCGGTCACCTGTTGGCAGCGGGCGCGCGCTTTGCGCGCGGCTGTTGCCAATCAGGTGGACTGGCTTGTTCTGCAATTGTCCGCCCGATGGCCCTGCGATCATCCTTCCTGGACGACCTTCAGTCCCATCAGTGCGGCCAGATCCTTCATGCTCGCGAGGCGGTTCCCGTAGAAGACCACTCGGTGCAGCAGGGTCATCATCCCACCCTTGAGCACGCCGCCACCCCAGTTGTGGGCCATCTCCCGCGCATCGCGCACTTCGGTGGTGATCTGGGTGCGGCAGCCGCGGTCGTGGAAATCGGTTAGCTCGATGATCTTCCCGGTGGAGATGAGCATGGTGTCGAGGTTGGCCAGTTTGGCGCAAGTGATCTCTTGTCCTACTCGCATTTGCACTTCAAGCGACACTCCCTTGTTGGTGTCGCACTGGCTGCGGATGAGGAAGGGGGCGCGTTTCCCATTCGGGCCGTCCAGCTTCGTGGTGGATGTGCAGTGGGCGTGAATCACGGCGTTCTTGGATGTGTCGAAAAGTGGGTCGCTGATGAAGCCGGGCACGCCGAACGCATAGGCGAAGATGAGCATGGTGAGTGTCGAGTCCATGTCGCCCTCGCAGGCGCCGACCAGTCCCATGTCGTTCAGTTTGCTGAACGTCAGGCAGCCCTTGGCCGGTCGGCCCATGCAGTTCGAACTCGCGATGGCCCGGGCACGCTCCTTAATCATCATGTCCTTGACCGCCAGGAACAGGCGTGCCGAGTTGACGATCTGCTCCCGGGAAGGCTCGACTATTTTTTTGGCCCGGCTGATCCAGTACCGGTCGGCCTCGGCCTCGGCGGCCTTCAGGTCAACCGCCTTGTGCGCCTGCATGGTTTGCTCGACGCTGACCCGGACGACCTCGGCGCCCAGACGGTCCTTGACCTGCTCGGCCGAGCAGGCTGCGGCCGTCCCTTGAGGCCCGCGGACGACGAGGATGCGCGTTTGGCGCATCCTAACCGGCACGCGCAACAATGCCGCCGCGCGCTCCAGCTCGCCGTAGTCACTGGATGTGAGCAAGATGACCTTCTTGCCGGCCTTTTGCCACTGGGGGACGTACATCCAATCGTGCCCGCTGAAGGGTTGCGAGAAGATGGCCGTGGGCAGCCCTACGTCGACCAACTTCAGAAACGGGTGGCCGCTCCCGAAGCTGAGATGGACTATCAGCAGGGCATCGGCGTCGCCCAGACCGGCCGCCACCTTCGCCGCCGCGGGTGTTGAGTTGGGGATTAACTGGCCGCCGACGAACTTCACGTCCCCGAGTGTGTCTTCCACCACTGCGAGGTACTTCTTGAACTTGGCTACCTCTGCCTGGGCGTTGAAGTTCGGCCCGGGCCAAGCGCCGCCCGTGCCCACGTAGACGACATGGATCTTCACAGGTGGCAACTTGGGCCACCCGGCATCTTCCGCGGCCATGAGAGGCCTGGCTGCGAGGCCGCCGGCCAGCAGCATGCCGCCCGCCGCCACGGTTGTGCCAAAGAACTCTCGTCGCGTTACTTTCGCCATAGCAAATGCCTCCTTATGACCTGACAGGAATGCGTCAGGATGATGTTCGCAGATTCGTAACCGTTCAGGCCCTTTTGGGGCCTCGGATGCTCTGCAAGCCGGGCGGGCGCGCCCAGCGTGGAACATCCAAACTTAATCTTAGGATGCAACATACCGTCCTCGCCGCCGTTGTGGCAAGCACGTGTTCCAGAAAATTGTCCCGCCAACGCGATTATGTCACACCCTAACGCCACAGCGAAAATGTCACAGCAAAGCGATAATGTGCGGTTCGTGCCCGGGCGTATCCGAGAAAACAGCAGGTCAGGCGGCTCGAAAAACGCACGGCCGGGCAAGACCGGCCGTGGCACACGGTGGGTGCGGAGAGGCGCCGCGCAAAACTGGGACACCCGGCGGCGCAAAACTCACGGCCGCGGCTTTGCCGCTGCCGCCGGCCACGGCACGAGCCGTACCCGTGCCAGGGTGGCACCCGGCGCGGCGTCTCAAGAGCCCGCCTCGGCGGGCTTTGCCCCGCAGGGGTGTAGGCCGGGGGTTTTACCCCCGGTGGCAGAAATGGCGCCCCCTCTGTTTCCCCTTTCCCTCTCCCCGGGCCGCTTCAGCGGCCCGGGGAGAGGGAAAGGAAAAGG